>NZ_MWQH01000006.1 GCF_002210295.1 Fibrobacter sp. UWB5
ATGCCGAAGACGGGTACGGTAAATGCGAGCATCCCTGCCGGTGTCAAGTCGTTCAAGGTCTATGACGATGGCGGAAGCTCCAAAGACTACAGCAAGAGCAGCAACGGTACGCTCGTGCTGACGGCTCCGACGGGCTATGTGTTCGAGTTGACGGGAAACGTAAAGACCGGCTACACGAACTGGGAGTATGGCAGTTCAAATCCCTATACCTGCAATGCAAACGACAACCTAAGCGTGTATGACGGTTCCAGCATTTCGGCTACCGCTCTTGTATCGGCGAAGACCGGTTGCACAGCGTCAAGCGGCCCGTCAAACAGCTCTCTGGGTCGAATTATTAGTCGTGGCAATACCCTGACGTTAAACTTCAAGTCAAACGGAACGGGTTACGCCTCTGACGGTCTCAACTTGACTGTAAAGTTGCATAAGCTCGCCCTGGACTTGGCCGAGGACGGCAATGGCAACAAGTACGTGGATATGGTCGCCAAGCACAATGCGACACTGACCATTCCGGATGGCGTGACTACGTTCAAGGTGTATGACGATGGCGGCAAGAATGACGACTATATGAAGGGAGTCAACGATACGCTCGTGCTGACAGCCCCGTCGGGCTACGTTCTCCAGTTGACGGGAGACATAAGGACCGGCTACGCGAACTGGGAGTATGGCAGTTCAAATCCCTATACCTGCAACGCGAACGACAACCTGAGCGTGTATAACGGTTCGAGCACGACAGCGACATCGCTGCTTTCAAATAAGACTAGTAACTGTACGACTTCGGGTGGTCCGACAAATACATCGTTGAGTAGGCTCCAGAGCAGCGGACAGAGCATGACGCTTGTCTTCAAGTCTAATGCAACGGGATATTCTTCTAATGGCCTCGATTTGACTGTGAAAGTTGTGCCAATCGTAAACCAAATCGTGTATGAGAATACGAATGCTGGCGGCTCCGTCACGTCGTCCTCGCCGACAACAGCCAATATTGGTGCGACAGTCAATTACACCTACAGCTATTCCAGTGGTTACCTGGTTAGCGACATCAAGGTCGTTGCCGAAAATGGCGATGCGGTCAAGGCTTCTGGTGGCTGGTATAAGAACAAGACTGCTACTTTCACGATGCCGCCTAGCAAAGTGACTGTTAAATCGACCTATACGAATGACTGGAGTGCCGCAGGCGGTCTTTACATAGACATGCCGAAGACGGGTACGGTAAATGCGAGCATCCCTGCCGGTGTCAAGTCGTTCAAGGTCTATGACGATGGCGGAAGCTCCAAAGACTACAGCAAGAGCAGCAACGGTACGCTCGTGCTGACGGCTCCGACGGGCTATGTGTTCGAGTTGACGGGAAACGTAAAGACCGGCTACACGAACTGGGAGTATGGCAGTTCAAATCCCTATACCTGCAATGCAAACGACAACCTAAGCGTGTATGACGGTTCCAGCATTTCGGCTACCGCTCTTGTATCGGCGAAGACCGGTTGCACAGCGTCAAGCGGCCCGTCAAACAGCTCTCTGGGTCGAATTATTAGTCGTGGCAATACCCTGACGTTAAACTTCAAGTCAAACGGAACGGGTTACGCCTCTGACGGTCTCAACTTGACTGTAAAGTTGCATAAGCTCGCCCTGGACTTGGCCGAGGACGGCAATGGCAACAAGTACGTGGATATGGTCGCCAAGCACAATGCGACACTGACCATTCCGGATGGCGTGACTACGTTCAAGGTGTATGACGATGGCGGCAAGAATGACGACTATATGAAGGGAGTCAACGATACGCTCGTGCTGACAGCCCCGTCGGGCTACGTTCTCCAGTTGACGGGAGACATAAGGACCGGCTACGCGAACTGGGAGTATGGCAGTTCAAATCCCTATACCTGCAACGCGAACGACAACCTGAGCGTGTATAACGGTTCGAGCACGACAGCGACATCGCTGCTTTCAAATAAGACTAGTAACTGTACGACTTCGGGTGGTCCGACAAATACATCGTTGAGTAGGCTCCAGAGCAGCGGACAGAGCATGACGCTTGTCTTCAAGTCTAATGCAACGGGATATAGCTCTTCCGGCCTCGATTTGACCGTAAAGGTTGTTAAATTCGCCATTGCTATCAATTCTGCTGCAGGTGGCACTGTAGTTAGCAGCAAGAATTCTGCAATTACAAATGATGTTATTACCTTAACGGCAACGCCTAATAGCGGTTACATGTTTAGTGGCGTGACGGTTAAGGATGCGTCCGAGAATGTTATAAAGTCCAATAATTCATCGTTTACCACGGCTGTGTTTACAATGCCTGCAAGTGATGTAAGTGTTACTCCGACATTTACAAATACCTTTACTGCGGCTGGAGGCTTGCATCTCGATTTTGTTCGAAATAAGAAGAACGAGGTTAATATTCCGAGTGGAGTTGCTTCATTTAAGATCTACGATAATGGTGGCAAGGATAAAAACTATGAATCAAGTAGTCGCGACACCATCGTACTCAAGGCTCCTACCGGGTATCGTTTGACTGTGACTGGTAATATAAAGACAGAAAAGGGATGGGATTCCTTGTATGTCTTTGATGGAGCGAATACTGATAATGAATATAAATTGTTTGGTGCCTCCAGTGCTACAAGTAATACGGAAACAAGTGTTGGTAGCATTTCTAGCACCGGTGAGTATATGACGTTACGATTTAAGTCCGATGGAAGTAATGAATATGAAGGTCTTGACCTGACGGTGACGCTTGAAAAGATTAATTATACGATTACGCTTAAGTCGGTTACTGGTGGAACACTCTATAGCAATGTAACAAAGGCTGTATATGGAACTGAAGTCTCTCTGAATGGCATTCCGACATCGGGATATAGGTTGAGTGAAGCCACTTACGTCACTGCCAGTGGTGCTGGCGCTGTTGCTCTAATGCATTCTTTTGACCGAGCTGTATTTACGATGCCTACAAGCAATGTGGATGTCTATCCTACATGGACAACTAATTTGACAGCTGAAGGCGGAATGCATCTCGATATGCCAAGGAACGTAAGGGCGGATGTAAATATTCCGAGCGGAATTAAATCGTTCAATTTGTACGATAATGGCGGCAAAAATGGTAGGTATGAAAACTCTAGTAAGGATACTTTGACTCTTAATGCTCCAACAGGTTTCTATCTAGTCGTGACTGGTACGATTGCATTAGAAACGGGATGTGATTCTCTTTACATTTTTGATGGAAAAAATACAAGTGCAACCAAGTTGTTCGGTGGAACTAGTACGACTAAGGGCTCATCATATAGTATTCCCACAATAACAAGTTCCGGAGAAAGTTTGACTTTCCGTTTCAAGTCGGATGGTACGGTAGTTTATTCGGGGTTCAACTTGAAGGTTTCTGTTGAACCGATTACCTACGTTATTGCGATTGCTGATGCTGCAAATGGTCGTGTTTCGAGTAGCGTAAAGAAGGCGGCCAAGGATTCAATTGTCAATCTATCTTGGGTTTATACGACTGGTTATTTGATTAGGGATATTGATGTCAAGGATGCTTCCAACAATAAGGTTGTTGTCAATGGCGGCTGGTATTCTGGTGCTAACGCAAGCTTCGTCATGCCGGGAAAATCTGTAACTGTCACCCCGACCTTTACGAATAACTTGACTGCAACAGGAGATGATGGACTTTACATCAATATGCCTGTAACAGGAACGATTAACGCCGAGATTCCTGCAAATGTGAAGTCGTTCAAGGTATATGACGATGGTGGCAAGGACAATGCCTACAGCAATTATTGCAATGGTATGCTTGTACTGACTGCGCCCGAGGGCTATGCTTTGGAATTGAGCGGAACTTTGGTTACCGAGAATCCGTATTCTGAGACAAAAATTTATGATTATTTGAATGTTTACGATGGTGCCGATAAAAATGCCAATATTGTGCGTAATCAGATTACTGGGTCGGCAAATGTTGGAACGGTTCGCAGTTCAGGTCGTAATTTGACCTTGTTCTTCTATTCCGATGGTGTTTCTGTAATGAGCGGTCTTGACTTAACGGTAACACTTGTTCGTTTGACGATTAATATTGCTAAGGTCACGGGTGGTGCTATGACGAGTGACAAGGAAATTGCTTCTTCGGGAGAAACTGTTACCTTGACTGCTACCGCTGAAGAAGGTTATCTTTTCGATGGCGTATCCGTCGAAGATGCTGATGGGAATTCAATTGCCTTGGGCAAGGATATCCATTGGTATTCTGGTGTATCTGAAAATGTTGTCACGTTCTCGATGCCGGCAAATTCTGTGACTGTTACGCCGAAGTTCTCTGCGGTGAACGATCTTTACGTGAATGTGCCGAAAACCGGGATGACCGATGTCTATATACCTGAAAACGTGGCCTCGTTCAAGGTGTATGACGATGGCGGCAAGGATGGAAATTATAGCCATAACGTTCAGGGCAAACTGAACATTACGGTTGCTAATGGCGCCTCGAATTGGGGTGGATTGAAGGTGTCTGGAACCGTTGCCGCTCGAGAAGGGGATAAACTTTCCATCTATGCACATGCGGTTTTTGTTGGAAAAGAATTCTACACTTACGAAGGCTCTGCAGATGGTAAGCCTGTAGATATTGGCACCTATTCAAATACAGCTCTCTTGAGGATTGATTTTGAATCCGGTGAAACTGATAATGCAGCAGGTCTTGATTTGAAAGTGGAGCTCTTGAAATCCCTTTCTGTCGGAGGCTCCGTATCGGTTGTTTACGATGACGCCCATTTCTGGACAGAATCTGAAAAGGTCCATAAACTGGCTTTGGTTAAGGATGACGACATGACTGCTTCTCTTAACATTCTTGAAGACGTTGATGTCGATTCGATCAATTTCGCTCGCAAGTTCACTACGGATGTGTATTCCACGATTGTGTTCCCGGCGGACTTCAAGGCTGATAGTCTTACGGGCGCTCAGAAGGTGCTTCGTTTCAACGGCTTCAAGCAGAAAGAAGATGAATCCTGGGTTGTTCGTATGAAACGCGTTTGGACAACGGATTCTATTGGTCGTGATATTGACATCAGTGCAAATTCGCCTTACCTGGTGGTGATGGATGATGCAACTCTGGGTATCCGCGGTGGCGTGACGCTGAAAAAGACCGTTGAACCCATCGCGATGGCTGAGAACTGTAACTGGAAATTCATCGGAACGCTCGCTTATCATGAATGGCCCGATGGAGATCCTCTTGTGTACGGCTTTAAGGACAATCAGTTTGTGAAGGCTGGTTCGAATGTGAGTGTTAAACCTTTGCGAGCTTACTTGCTGAAGCCTGAGCCGAAGCAGGCTAGCGGAAGGCCGAGCCTGAATGGCTCAGCATACACTTACGAGTATATTGCTCCGATGGATATTCCTGACGAATTCGATATCGTTGAAGACGATGACGAAAACGGCGAGAATACCACCGTTATCGGACGCTACAACACGCGTACAGGCGAATTTAAGATGCTACCCAGCTATGACATCAAGGGTCGCAAGCTGAATGGCAAGCCCAACGTTCACAAGGCTTATTATGGGAAAAAAGTTATAAGGAAATAGGAGAAACAATGAAAAAAGAATACACCGCTCCAAAGATGGAAATCGTTGAAATGGGACATCAGGATGACTTGCTATTGTGTTTAAGCAATTGTGGTGATCCGGCTGAAAAGGACGATTACGGAATTGAAGAAGAAGGATAAAGAAAAAAATATGGAAAAGAAAAAAGAATATGTCGTTCCTCAAATGGATGTGTTTGAATATGTCGTCAAAACATCTCTTTTGCAGGGGAGCTCAACCGCAAAACAAGATGATGCGGATACACCTAATGTCCTTACAGGTGGTTCATTCGACTAATCCATTCCATAAACCCGTATAAAAAGAAAGGAACTCTTGAAGAGTTCCTTTCTTTGTTCTGGAGGTGAGGGGAGTCGAACCCCTGTCCAAAATCACGTCCATGCACGTTCCTACAAGCTTTCCCTTCGTATTTAAGGTCTCGTCTGATCTACGCCCAAGAAGGTCGGCGCGGACTTTGACCAGCCTAGTGAATCTCGGACTCTAGCCCCAGGCATGCAAGAATCCTATCCCATATTGCGTCCGGACGTACACCCCGATGGGAGCGGAATGAGGCCCGGCGTTGCCGCTAATTAGGCAGCGAGTGCGTAGTTTTCGTCAGCACTTATTTTTTTTCAGACTTTTTTACGAGTGCCCTCGTCTGAGACCTCGGCTTGCAACTAACACTTCGGTAACCCTGTCGAAACCAGAGCACCCCCGTGTGCTTCGCACCGGGGGTGCTCTGGTTGAGACCTGTCGATTAAACGCGACTATAAGGAGCGTTTAAGCCCTTAAGCTCACTAAGTGAGCGCAAGGCCCCGAAGGGGCGAGAATAAAGCGTATAGCTTTATTCGAGGCAAACCAAAGCACATTCGGTGCTGTTTGTTCACAAATATACAAATATATCGCCCTTTTTCAAAGATTTGTCAAATTAGATAACATCAATGCATTCCCCTTTGTAAACTTTTTGACAAAGCGATTGTGTGTTTCTATCTTATTTTTACAGATAAAGGGCGGAAAACGTTATTAAACGCTTTTCTAAATACGAACGAGGATAACATGAGAGCTTTTCAAAAGACCACGAGTCTTTTTGCGCTTTTATTTGCGTGTACGTGCGTTTTGGTCTCTGCTTGCGGAGGTGATTCCAGCAGTTCCGGTGCACCTGACGATTCCGAAGGCGATGTTCACCCGGCAAAAGAAGCCGGCGTCGACAACAAGGTTTCTGACGCGACGATTACCAAGGATAAGATCTACGATTCCAGCATCGGTTCTTACTTGAATACGGTCCAGTTCGGCATGTACATCTGGCTAGAGGACAATGCCACCGAAAGCGGCTCTTACGGTAATACCATGTGTTACGATGACGACCCCGATAACTGCTATGCGTACGGTCGTATGTATCACCCGGGTTATGGCCGCTGCCCGAGCGGATTCTCGGTTCCGACCAAGGATGACTGGTCCAAAACCATGGCTTACATTTCCAAGTACCCCGAAGTCGCTTCTTCGTTCGGATTTTCGATGGGCGGTTATTGCTACGAGGGCTTGCACGGGGTCGCCTGTACGGACTTGGACAAGGCGGGCTACTACCTGGCGGGCGACAGCTCAGTTGCCGTTGTCAAGGGCCGCTCGGTTTCGTTCAGGAAGGCGGATGAAGAAAACTTTTACCAGCTGCGCTGCGTAAAGTACACCTACCTCGTTGCGACGGTCGAAGATCTTCCGCATTGCGATTCTGTAAGCCGCAACACCCTGCAGCCGTTCTTTGTCATGAGCGAAAAGACCAACTACAAGTGCTCCGGCACGCGCTGGGTGGACGATTTTACGAATAACTGTAGCAGTGCCGAAAACGGGATGTCTGCCGTATACAACGACACCATGTATATCTGCAAGTTCCGTGAATGGCAGGTTGCCGATATCTCGGATTCCAAGGACGAATGTACCGACAAAAACGACCGCACTACCTACTTGTTCAACGGCGATTTGTACGCTTGCGAAGATGGCGATTGGCGTGCGCTCAAGAATCTGGAACTGAAACTGGGCTATTGCAGGCCCAGCATGATCGGGACTCTCGATTCACTCGAAACGACGACTTCGTCGACGCAGTCCAATTATTATTCGAACGAAGTCAGGCCTTACGATTCGTACGCGTTTTACACCTGCGATTCTACGGGCTGGCGTACGGCGCGCCTGAGCGACTACATGGGTGAATGCGACAGCACCACCGAATTCAAGGAACGCAAGCTGCATGAAATTCGCTACGTTTGCCGAAAGGGCGTGTGGGATACCTTTACAAAGCTGGAAAGCGAAATCGGTATTTGCTCTCCCAAGAAACAGGGCGTTATTGACACCACCGAAAGCGATGTCGCATATATTTGCGACGAAAAGTCCTGGCGCACTGCGACCAAGCACGATTACTTGGGCGATTGTGTTCCGAAAATCGAAAACAAGATTTTGCCTTACGGCGGCGACAAGTACATTTGTCGCGATTCGTCTTGGGATAAGCTCTCTGAAATCGAAGCGGAATTGGGAATTTGCACGGCCGCTCTTCAGGGCAAGATCGACACGACCAAGAGCAAGTCGGTTCGCATTTGCGATAGCCTGTCGTGGCGCTATGTAAAGCCCAAAGATATAGGTGGTGAGTGCACTGCCGCTAAACAAGACAAGATTATCGATGTTGCTGGAACGAAGTTCTATTGCAACAGGTCCATATGGGACTACATCTCGGAACTTGATGAAACCATTGGAATTTGCACAGATACTTATAAAGGTAGAATAGACTCGATACCGGGATTTACAACTATATATTATATCTGCGATTCCATTTGGATTCCCATTTCTCATTTTGATGTGCTGTTCGGGGTTTGCAAATCAAATCGAGAAGGCGATATTGAGAGTAAGGGAGGTCCTGAAAAGTACAAGTGCACCAAGAGCCAATGGAAGCTGATGGATTATTACGAGGCGCTGCCCAAGTGCGATTCTAGCCAATGGGGAAAAATTGTGGAATACGCCGACAAGGAATACGCGTGCAAGACCACCAGTTGGGAAATTCTGAAGGAATTTGAAAAGACAAATGGCGTGTGCTCCAAGAAGAATCAGGGCACGGTAATCAAGGTTGACGGTGACGGGTATATCTGTACAACGAATGGTTGGTCAAAAACGGGTGACCAGGTTGCTTCGCTGGGTGAATGCACCTATAAGGATTCTACCGTTTACAAGACGACTCCGGGTGGAATTTACTACGCTTGCCATAACTACGGATGGACGGCGACGACTTCGATCGAGCAGGTCTTTGGTAAGTGCGATTACAGGATTGCCTCAAAGCAGGTCGTGTACAACAACAAGGAATACGTTTGCGACTCGGCGGCTCTTGGCAAGGGCTGGCATCAATTGTCCACGATCGATACCCTTCGTGGCTATTGCAGTAACAAGCGCCTTGGCGATACGATTACCTACCAGAACGACCATTATCTGTGCAAAAAGGCGGGTACCTATAATGCTTGGACTAAGGTCGGTTATCGTGAATTCATGGGTGTATGCACCGTTGCCCGAGAAGGCCACAAGATGTTCAATGGCATCAATTACAGTCTTTGCGTTGATGAACAATGGGTCGGCGTAACCGAAACCTTGACGGATTCCAGGACGCCAGCCCAAACGTATCGAACCCTGAAAATCAACGGGGTGACTTGGATGCTCGACAACCTGAATTACGCCACGGCGGATTCTTCGGATTGTATCGATGGAACCACGTCTTGCGACGAAAACGGAAGATTGTACGGATTCAGTGTCGCAAAGAATGCTTGCCCGTCTGGCTGGACATTGCCCGATACCGCATCATGGAACGCTCTGTTCAAGTATGTGAAATCCGTGGATAGCACTCATATCAAGTCGATTGGAGGGAGCGCCTTCTGGAATCCGACCGAGGATATTTACGGGCTTGCAGTGCAACCGACCGGCTTTGAATATTTCTTCATGCAGAACGGTCATGACCCGATGACGAAACGTAGCGAAGCTGCTGTTGCGGCATTCTGGAATATCGACGGGTCTATCAGAAGTTGGGGAAGTATGTCGATGCAGGTGGGTGGCGGATCCGGCCAGGGTCAAGATGCCAGGGTGACTAAGGTTGCCATACGCTGCATAAAGAAATGATAAATATTCTATCTTTGCGGGCGTGGTAGAATCCCTTTCTGAATTCATAACATTTGCACGTTCTGAAACGCTTAACCTCTTCAGCAAGGCTGAAGGGGGCGCGATTCATGTAAACGGGGCGACTGTTCCGGCGGCTGCCATGATGGTGGCGACGCGCTTCCTTAAAAAGCTAAAGCCGATTCTGGTGGTGGCGAAGGACTACAAGAGTGCCGAGAACTGGGTCGAGAATCTGGAAGGGCTTTTGGGCGAAGATTCTGTCCGGTTTTTCCCTTCGATTGGCTTGAAACCTTACGAAAAGAAGGTGCCGTTCGAAGGCGTTGTCGAAGAACGCCTCAAGTTTTTCCGCGATGTAGAAGGCGAAAACCCGTTTATTACGGTCTGTCCGCTGGATTCGTTCTTGATGCGGCTCCCGGCACCGCATACGGTGATGAAGGATTGCCTTGAACTCAAGGTGGGTGGCGTTGCCGAACCTTCGTCGCTACGCCCCTGGTTTTTGGATCACGGCTTTGTGGAACAGCCCGTGGTTTCGGGCGTGGGGGAGTTTTCCATTCGCGGCTGCATTGTCGACGTGAACTGCCTTCTGTACCCGCATCCGATCCGTATCGAATTCTTTGGCGACGAGATTGAATCGATCCGTAGCTTCGATATTTTCTCGCAGCGTTCCGTAGAGACCATGAAGTCGGTGAAGCTTTTCCCGATGGGCGAGTTTACGGTCAAGGAACATGAAGCTGCTTGCTATAACGGCGACCTTTCGGGGCTCTGGTGGCACCGCGGGCGTTACCAGACGCTGAATTCCAGCTTGCTTGATTATTTGCCGAATGCCTCGCTGGTGTTCGAAGAATTGTCGCTGCTGTCAGAAACGGCTTCCAAGTATTACTTGAACTGCGAAAACACCTTCAGGGAAGTCCGCGAAGTCGATACCGAGGCGGTGGACCCGGCGCATACTTGGTTCAAGATGGGCGAGCTCTCGCGACAGTTTGTGGGCCGCACCTCCATGGATGTTTCCCGCGTGCAGCTCAATGACGGCAACAGTCACGAACTGAATTGCAAACCGCAAGATTTCTCGTCGAACGGCACGGATTCGGTCGCCAAGGAAATCGAGGAATTTGCCGCTCGAGGCGGAACCGTTTACGTGGTTGCCCCGACGGCGGGTGCGCTTGGGCGAATCAAGCAGATGCTTGAAGGCTTGCCGGTCGAAGACTACATTGTCGGCAACATGTCCGAAGGTTTCTGGCTCGAAGACGACGGAATCGCCTTCTTGACCGAGACCCGCATTTTCAATCGCCATTCGAACAAGACCCGCAAACGCAAAATCGCAGGCTCTGTTTCCAGCGCCCTGATGATTGAATCCCTGAACCGCGGCGATTTTGTTTCGCACGAAGACCATGGCGTGGGCAAGTACTTAGGGCTTGTACGCGTGAACGTGAATGGCGGTATGGTGGACTGCGCCTTGCTGGAATACGCCGGCGGTGACAAGCTCAAGTTCCCTGTGGCGGACTTGCAGAAGATTGAACGCCTCGATACGCAGGAGAATCCTCCCAAGCTTGATCGCCTGGGCGGCAAGGCTTGGGAAAACCTCAAGGAACGCGTCAAGAAGAAGGTTATTCAGATTGCGCGCGAACTGGTGGAACTTTACGCCAAGCGCGAATTGGTGGAAGGCTTTGATTTCCCGCCCGATGGTAAGTTGCAAAAAGAATTTGAAGACGCCTTTGATTACGAACCGACGCCCGACCAGGTGAAGGCTACCGAAGATATCAAGCGCGACATGGAATCGCGCCGCCCGATGGACCGCCTGATTTGTGGCGACGTGGGCTTTGGAAAGACCGAAGTTGCCATGCGTGCGGCTTTCAAGTGCGTGGTGAGCAAGAAGCAGGTGGTGCTCTTGGTGCCGACGACGATTCTGGCGGCCCAGCACTATGAAAACTTCATGGACCGCTTTGCCGGTTTCGGCGTGAATATCGCGCTGGTGAACCGCTACAAGAGTGCCAAGGAAAAGAAGGAAATTTTCAAGCAGGTGAGCGAAGGCAAGGTCGACATTCTGGTCGGTACGCATAGCCTGCTTTCTGAAAAGAACCAGTTCAAGGATTTGGGCCTTCTAATCATCGACGAAGAACAGAAATTCGGCGTGAAGCAGAAGGAAAAACTGCGTGAAATGCGCCTTGCTGTCGATACGCTCAGTATGAGTGCCACGCCGATTCCGCGCTCGTTGCATTTGAGCATGACGGGCGTGCGCGATATTTCGTTGATTAATACGCCGCCCATGAACCGCTTGCCGGTCGAAACCAAGCTCATGAAGCGCGATGACATGGTCATCAAGCAGGCGATTGAAGACGAGCTGGCCCGCGGCGGCCAGGTGTTCATTGTGAACGACCGCGTTCAAAGCATTTACGAATTGGCCGACGATATTGAACAGCTCGTGCCTGAAGCGCACATCGGTATTGCCCACGGGCAGATGAATGACCGCGACCTCGAAAATGCGATGGAAGCTTTTATCTCTCGCAAGTTCGATATTCTTGTGAGCACGAGTATTATTGAATCGGGCTTGGATGTTCCGAACGCGAATACGATTATCATCATGAACGCGCATCACTTTGGCATAAGCCAGCTTTACCAGATGCGCGGGCGCGTGGGCCGCAGTAGCGTGCTGGCGAAGGCCTTGTTGGTGATTCCTTCGCAGCATGAAATTTCTCCGGAATCCATGCGCCGCTTGAAGGCGTTGGAACAGTTTACCGACCTCGGTAGCGGTTATCAGCTGGCCATGCGCGACTTGGAAATCCGCGGTGCGGGTAACTTGCTCGGCCAGGAACAGCATGGCTTTATCGCCGAAGTGGGCTTTGAAACTTATGTGCGCCTGGTGCGCGAGGCGGTGGAACAGCTGCGCGGTGGACCGTCCGAAAAGCCGATTCAGCCTCGCGTAGAACTCGGCGTAGACGCCTACTTGCCCGAAGACTACATTCAGGATGGCCTTACTCGAATCTCGATGTACCAGCGGATTTCTCGCGTGTCGCATACCGACGAAATCGCGGGCCTTGCGCAGGAACTCGCGGATCGTTTCGGGCCCGTGCCCGAAGCCGCCAAGATGTTACTCTTGGTTACCGAAATCGGGCTCTTGGCGGGGCGGCTCCGCATTCAAGGCCTGGTGCAGCGCAAGGGAATGCTGGCGGCCACCTTCGTGGAATTCCCGCCGCCCGATCCGCGAATCATTAGCGAAATGTATGCGAATACGCAGTTCCCCATGCGCATTATGGGCGGCTCGCCGCTGCAAGTCGTGATTGAACTCGGTAAGGGAAATGCTATAGAACTCGCCGAAAAGGCGCTCAAGGAATTCCGAGCGTTTGCGGTGATTAAGGCCGAGTCTGTGGTCGTGAAGAGTACGAATTCGCCGGCTCAGACGAACTAGTGAACGAGATTTAGCGAACGAGTTGTTCCGTTTCTTTCAATTGCTCAATCAAGGCTTTCGCAATTTTATCGACGGATTCGTTCTTGAGCAGATTTGCCGTGCAGAATGTTTCGTCTGCATCGGTTTCGAAACGGATTTGTTCAGCAGGAATCTGCGGAATGGCGGCAAGTGTCGATTTCTTATGGAAGGAATCGAGGTGCAGCGAGAAAATCGGATTGAGTTCCTGCGCGGCTTTTACAATCGAAATGTCGCCGCCAAAGCGGTGGAACGTCACGTGGATTTTCGGGGCTCTTTGGCGAGACTTGATATTCGATTTCTTGCCGGGATAACCGCATTCCTCGAGAATCTTGATAACGCGCCCGTAATCGCCGACGCAATGAATATGCAGATCGCGGTGCAGGTTGCGGGCGAGTTCGACTTGTCTTCTGAAAGCCTGTTCCTGGATGCCGCCTTCGGCGTAGCCGTCGTAGCGCTTGTCCAGTCCGCATTCACCGACATTGGCATCGGGGTAGTTGTCCAGAAGAGATTCCAGACGTTCCCAGTCAGCTTCCGTCACGTCGGCAATAGCCATCGGATGAATGCCGTAACTGCGGGTGGATCCTTCGAAAAGCGAGGCGCTCATCTTCTGGAGAATTTCCCATTCATAGGGCTCGCAAGCGATTGCATTGAAATGCAACCCCCGTTCCGATAAGGTCCGGGCTAGCGTTGTCGGCTGCGGAAGCCGTGCCAAATGAAGGTGAAAGTCATACATATCCTTAATATACTCCCAAAAATCGCGTTTTATCCAAATAAATCCAAAAAAGTTCTTGTTTTTTTGTTAGAAAAAGCCTAATTTAAGGGTAATGATGTTTCTAGCGTTAAAAAGGAGTTTTTATGCGCGATCTTTTGGAAAAAGCCTTAAATAAGGGTCTAGGTGTTTCTTTTACGAACGAAGGCGGCTTTGCTGTAATCCGCATTACTAAAGGGGCCGATGTCGTTGCATCCTGCAGTCTCGGTTCGGCTAATTTCCGCACCACCGTTGAAGACTCTTTGCAGTCCCTTTTGCTTGACCTGGAACGCAAAGGCTTGTAATATTCCAATTTGGATTTAAAAAAAACGACCCGCTTTTGAAGCGGGCCGTTTTTTAATGGTCTGTTTTTTAGCCTAGTTAATACGGCCAACCAAGTTACCCGAGATGGTGTAGTCCTTGGTGCAGCCGTAGCTGTGGAGACCTGCAGACAGGCTGAAGCGGCTGGTGAAGGCCTTTTCGAGGTAGAGAGCTGCCAAGACATCCTTGATGTGCTTGGGCTTCTTGTTCATGCCCCAGAAGTCGCGGTGTTCATGACGGTCGCCAACGTATTCGGCTTCGACAAGGATTCTGTCGACAACCGGAGTGTAGATTGCGACACCGCCGGTAACAGGAATCACGAGGTCATCGGCCATGTCCATGAGGGCTGCTTCTGCGAAGATGTCCACCGTGTTGGTGACGATCGGCAAGTTAGCCTTCAAAGAAGCGTTGTGCTTGATGTCGGCCTTGCTGTCGTAAACGACGTCGAACATGTTGCTACGGTAAGCGAGCTGAACCTTGAGGGCAGAAATGCCGGCGAGGTTGTGGAAGTTGAATGCAGCACGCAGGTCACCCTTGTTGAGGTTTTCAGACTTGCTGATCAAGGAAATGAAACCGGACATGTTTTCAGACGGAGTGAAACCGAACATCAACTGGTTTTCAGACGGCTGGGTGGAAAGGAAGCCGGCCAGGTAACCATCGATGTAACCACCGAAGTAGTCACCGCTCTTGTCGGTGTTGTCCCAACGACCGACCTTGAAGGTGAACAGGTCAGTTTCCTGCATGGCCCATGCTTCGTCCAGAGAATAGTAGTCGTCACCGTACTGGCGGGTACCTTCGCGGAGTTCGGCCTTCTTGGTCATCTTGTCCATGTTGTCGTCAGACCTGAGGTCAGCGGGGTAGAATGCAACTGCAATCTTGCCCTTGAAATCTTCGGCTTCGGCGAGCACGGCAAAGTTGGCTTCGCCATTCCACGTTTCGAAGTTGTCGCCCATTTCGTCGTCTTCGCTGGTCCAGAGAACCTTGCCGGCTTCGAGTTCGAAGTCAGCGTTGATGTCGAAGTTGATCTGGTTAGCCGACATCACGGCGTTCTGGATCATTTTTTTCTTTTTGCGCTTTTTCTTCTTGGCCGGCTTCTTTGCCGGTTCAGCGGCGGCGACTTCGGCTGCCGGAGCGGCTTCTTCAGCCTTTACTTCGGCCTTGGCTTCTTCCTTCTTCGGTTCAGCCTTAGCTTCAGCCTTCGGGGTTTCGGCGGGCTTCACTTCTTCAGCCTTGGCTTCTTCCTTGGGCTGTTCGGCCTTGGCTTCAGCCTTCGGGGCTTCGGCGGCCTTCGGTTCTTCAGCCTTTGCATCGGCCTTCGGCTGTTCAGCCTTCGCTTCTGCAGCAGGCTTTGCTTCAGCCTTGGCGGGTTCGGCAGCCTTGGCGTCAGCCTTTGGCTGTTCTGCCTTGGCTTCGGTCTTAGCCGGAGCGGCTGCCTTGGCGTCAGCCTTCGGCTGTTCTGTCTTGGCTTCGGCCTTGGCGGGAGCAGCGGCCTTAGCTTCAGCCTTGGCCGGAGCAGCGGCCTTAGCTTCAGCCTTCGGCTGTTCGGCCTTGGCTTCAGTCTTAGCCGGAGCGGCTGCAGGTTCAGCAGTTTTTGCCGGGGCTGCAGCGGCGGGGGCTGCTGCAGGGGCCTTTGCTGCCGGAGCAGCAAACACGGCTGCTGCCATAATGCAAGAGGCGATAAACATCTTCTTCATAAAAGGAACTCCTTTATATATTCCACGAGACTAATTTTAGTAAAAATTTCTTTCCCTAATCATTTTTTAACCCTTTTTTCATATAAAAAGTTAACTTTACTCCCACAAAGAGGTTTTGTTTTGAAAAAAATCCCATTTTTTACGATTTTGATTTCTCTCTGTTGCTCACTTTCGTTTGCTCAGGAAACTTTGACAGTTTATAAGAAAACCGCAACCGGTATCGACGAAAATACACCTGCAGGTTCACTTGTTTTCACAGACCAGATTAGGGAACTTCCTCCCCCGATGGATTCCGTCAAAAAGGTGATTGTCGTTAAGGACTCGATTGAAGTCAAGGACCGCAAGGGCAATGTCAAAAAAGACAAAAAGGGCCGCCCCAAATACAAGGTGAAAAAACGTCGTGTTACCATTTGGGAAAAGGTCGAACCCAAGGAACCGCCGCGTTTTGTGCCTATCCAGTGTAAACTTGGCGAAGTCTGGGTCAAGCGCGCAGACCTTGCCAGGTTCCAACAGGCATCCATAGACCTGAGTGGTGAATACGCTTCGTCTACCGGTAGCGTGTTCCTCAAGAAGTCTCCGACCAATCCTCGCTATTTCTCGTTTGTCATTCAGAACGGCCCCTTCGGCTACCGTGCAGAACTCGAAGCCAGCAACCTGGAACTCCGCGAAGCTAACGGACATGCCCGCTTGACTTATTCCGAAGAAGGCTGTACGGTTGATATCGCCATTGCGGATCGTAAGGTGAGGGTTGCCCAGCGTGGTTGCAACGAATATAATTCCGGCAAGTACAAACTGGAAGGCGAATATAACAACTACAAGGGTAACCGCCGCACGGTGGAAACCTTCAACATGCCCGAACAGAGCTTCAAGTACAAGAAGTACCTGTGGTGCGGGAGCGGCTTCGACAGCTGCGAAAAAGTCAAGGACGACAACGGTGTCGTGACCATTACCTGGAGTAAGGGCGGCAACGGATTCATTGAACGCGCCGCTGGCGATGACGTTCATACTTACCGTCCGTTCGAACACGTGATTCCGCACAAGCGCGACTTCTATAACGGCGAAAAGCCCATTGCCATCAAGACTAAGCGTACCGATATGGCGGGCGAGTGGATGATCTGGTACTTCTATCCGAATGCCCAGCGATTCAAGATGGTTCGTGCCGGCATGCGCGAAGATATCGCCTACATGGAAATCTATGAATAAGGCGCTTGAAAAGTCGAGAGTCCTCTTTCTGGATACAGGCGCGGTCGTGCGCTTGCTGCAGATGCACCCGGATTACTATCCGGTCGTGTCTTCGGTTCTTGACTTTGCCTACGAAAACAATTTGACGGTTCTCGTTTCAAACGTTACCTTGTTTGAAATTTCAAAGAAAGCCTTTGCTGCGGGCGAGGGCTTGTTGTCGCGCCAGTACCGCGAATTCTTCGAGCATTCCCGCAATGTCAAGGCCTGCGAGGTCACGGGTGAGATTGCCGTGAAGGCGGCCGAGTTTGCGGCGAAGAATCTTTCGACCGAAGAATCCATGCGCTTGGCGACCGCTTACGTTTGCGGTGCCGACTGCATTCTGACGGACTGCGTCAAGTTCCGTGATATGACGGATATTCCCGCTGTCTTGCTCGACGAAGTAGAATAGTGCAATGTGGAATGTGTGATGTGGAATGAAAAATCACACATCACTCATCGCACATCAGTCATTATACTTGCGGTATGACTTGCGAGCCTTCGAAGGCATTCTTGTAATGCATGAATTGCAGCGGCTTTTGGTAGACTCTCGCAGTCAACACATCGAATCGACAGGGGGTGTCAAATCCCTTAGGCGCATGCTCTTTCTGGGTGGCTAGAAAATGGCACGCTGTCTTCCAGATTTTCTTTTGCTTCAGGGCGTTTACGCGGGCGGCCGGATTGCCTTGCTGGTTGTTCCATACGGACTTGACTTCTACAAAGACGAGTGTGTCTCCATCGCGGGCGACAATGTCCAATTCACCGCCCATGTAGGCGTAATTGCGGGCGATAACCTGGTAGCCTTCGCGGCTTAAATAGGCCGAAGCGAGAGTTTCGATGTAGTTGCCTTTGGGCTTGTTGTTTTCCATAAATCAATCCTTAGAAATGAATAGTTCAAAACGCCTGCAAATGTTTTTTGCATGCGGGTTATCTAGGAATGATCTAAAAAAAAATCTTGGACTAGGGCAGTTCCATGCCCAAGAGGCGAATTTCAGAAATGGCGAAGTCTTCGTTTTCTCCTTCGTAGACGTCATCAAGATAAACCTTGAGTTCGCTGGTTTCCATGGCCTGAATATTCGGGTACTGCATTCCGCGGATGTTTTCAAGCTTGATTTTCTGCTTGAAGCCGTCCTTGGTTTCGAGCGTTACGATCTTCGGCTTCTTGAAAATGCGGAAACGGTCGCCGAAGGCGTCGTCTACGGATTTCTGGTAACCGATGGCGATGCCGAAGTGCGTCACGATGGCGTTGCCGTCAAAGTAGAGCGTAAGTACCGGATTCTGCGGCTTTTGCGGCATCGTATAGAGCCATGCCGTCTTAAAATCGTTGTCGTTCAAGTTCTTGAGCGGGTAGCCGTTGCTTTCGTCAATTTCGAGAGCCTTGGTCTCGTAATTGCCAAGAGCTTCGCTCCATTCCAGCTCGCGCAAGGTGCTTTCGGGCTTGTGCGTCAGCATCAGCAAAATCAAGAGCATGATGATGAGCGGGAAAATGAAAATGGCGAGGGCCGTAAGCTTCTTTTGAAGCATGCGGGCGCGCGGCGTGATGATGTTTGCCATTTCGGCAATCGATGCCGTGCGGCGGCGGAGCGGCGTGTGGCCCATGGTGGGGCGCTGCGGTGCCGTCTTTTCGGTGGGGAACACCTGGTCGCAAGCGTCCAGGAATTCCTGCATGTCGTGGAAGCGTTCGTTCAGTTTTTTCTTGAGGCACTTGAGAATCAGCTGAGAAAGTCCAGGAGGCATGTCCTTGCGGAAAAGTTCCGGTGCAGGCGGCTGTTCCTGAACGTGCTTCAGGGCAATTTCTACCGGGCGGTTACCTTCGAACGGGAGTCGTCCGCAGGTCATTTCGTAAAGAATCACGCCCATGCTGTAAATGTCAGACTGAATGGTCACGTTGTCACCGTGGCATTGTTCAGGGCTCATGTATTCGGGCGTACCCATGGTCATGCCCGTGCGCGTGAGTCGATCCTTTTCCATTTCCTGGATGTAAGAAATGCCGAAGTCCATGATGAACACGCGGTTGTCGCGCGTGAGCATGATGTTCGAGGGTTTGACGTCGCGGTGGACAATTCCCTTGTTGTGGGCAGAGAGAAGACCGCGGGCAATCTGGCGGATAATGACTTCGATGGCTTCGAACGAAAGCTGTTCCTTGTTGTGGAGAATGTCAGCGAGGTTCGTGCCTTCCACATAGGTCATGGCGATAAAGAGCTGGTTGTTCTGCTGACCGAAGTCGAATACATGAACAATATTCTGGTGGTCCAGTTCTTTCATGGCCTGCGCTTCCATGTAGAAACGCTTGATCGCTTCTTCATCGGAAGAGGCGTCCAAAATCTTGAATGCAACCACGCGGCCAAGGCGCTTGTCTATGGCCTTGTATACGTTTCCCATGCCCCCTTTACCGAGGGTGCCAATGAGATCATAGTTTTCATTAAAGGGACGCGGAAATGCTTCAGACTTTTGCGGGGCGATCATTTTGCTTTCTTAGACCAGTTTAGTTTTATTGCAACCACAATATAAAAACATAATGTGATTACGAGGGCAAGAATTGTGTTTTCGATAGCGTCTTTGCGCTCTAGGAGCAGGTTTAAAAGGCTTGCCTGGTTGTAACGGGACCAAATCACCGTCGAAAGAATGCGCCCGATAGCTTGCATCTGGTCCAAGGGCACCAGGGCTCCGGCCAAGGCAACCTGCGGAATAATTAAAAGCGGTAGCATGGCGTTTGCCTGCCCGGCATTTTTGGAAAGCGAACTTACGGCAAGGCCTACGGCTACAGGCGGGAGAACCATCAGCAAGATTACAGCCAAAAGTGGCAGGGGAGAGGGCCAGATATGCGTGCGGAATCCGACAAAGGCGAATACGATAAAAGTCTGGATAAAGGCGACCGTTGTAGGGAGAATCGCCTTGGCGAAAATAGTCGGGAGAATCGGGACTCCCTTGCGGAATTCCGCCTGCAGGATTTCTTTTTCCTGTACGATTTCTCGGATCGAGAGTGAAAGCGAAAGCCAGTTTGCCGAGAGGATGATTGCAAACGCGACAATCCAAAGCGATGTGGCGTCCGAGAATATTTGAGAGAACAAGAAACCGATAATCAGCGGCTGCAAGAGGAGCGTGAGGAACTTGCCTTTGTCCCTGAACCACTGCTTTGCGGTAATTGAAATCTTGTACAAGAAAACGGGCGACAGGTTGGTCTTGGGGAAAAAGCTGGGAACCAGCGCTTCGAGAGCCGAGGTGCTTCTGACGGCGCCGACGCGGTTCTGCAGAATGGTTTGCCAGTTGGAGGCGGTGTCGTCGTTCAGGTTCGTGAGGATCGTTTCGGGGTCTTCGCTGTCGAAGTAGCGGTAAGCTTCTTTCGGGGTGCCGTAGAATGCCTGCTTGCCCTGGTGCAGCACGAGAACCTTGTCGGCGATTTCCAGCGCTTCGTAGCTGTGCGTGGTCAGGATAATCGTGTGCCCGAGGAAGGCGAGCTGCTTTAAATGCGTGCAGAGAATCTTGGAGTTGTATGGGTCGAGGCCAGAAAGCGGCTCGTCGAGCACAATCAGGCCCGGATTTCCCATGAGTTCCTTGGCCAGGGCGACCCGGCGGCATTCGCCGCCGCTGAGCGTGCGAATGGGGTTGTCGAGCCGCGCGCTCAGCCCGAAAAGTTCGCTGAACTTTTCCAGTCGCCCGTTCGCGTTGCGCTTGAAATCGAGCTTGGACATTCCGACTCTTGCGCCGTCCAAGAGCGTTTCTTTAACGGTCAAGTCGCGGCGCAGTTCCGGATCCTGCTCCAGGAAGGCGATATGCTTTCGGATTTCTTCGTTGCGGTAATCGAGTTTCCCGATGCTCACAAAGGAATCTTGACCGCTTTTATGCTTGCCTTGCAACAAGCGCAAAAGGGTAGACTTGCCCTGGCCCGAACGCCCGATAATCGCAAGAATTTCTCCGGCGTGCAGTTTAAAGTCAATGCCCGAAAGCAATTGCTTTTTTCCGGCGAATACGTCCAGGTTCTCGATTTCGACATCGAATCCGAGAGGCAAGTTCTTGCAAGTGAGTTCGCCCTGCGCGTAGCTCATGGTGCAGCCCGGCAGGCGAATCATTCGGCCTTCTTCCAGCTGAATCAAGCGGGTGGATTTCCCTTGCGTATTGACAATCTTGTCCTTAAAGCTGATTTCGGCTTTTCCGGCATGGAGTCTTGCGCTGGTGCCTTCGGGAATATCCATGTGCAGGCTATCGAGAGATTCCCAAGCGTCATTCAGGCTCTTGGTTTGCACCAGGTCGCGCTCGACCGATTCCATCAGCAAAAGCTGCAAGTGCCCGCGCTTGAGGGTGGCGCGGAGCTGCATCGGGCCAATCTGAATGGTATCGCCATCTTCAAGCACGGCCGATTCGACATCATTCCCGTTGACTTGAGTCACGCTGTTCTGCGTGAGGTTCTTCAGGTTCCAATGTTTGTCTTCGAATTCCAGCACCGCATGGTAGCGCGAAACCATCGGGTTGTCGAGCACCAGAGAATTATCTGGCTTGCGACCGATGGTAAACGGTTCGCCAATTTGCGGAGTGATAATTCTAAACGACTGCATATGGTTAATGAGGAATGAGAAATGTTGAATGAGAGATGTTTGATGGATTTTTAATTACACATTACACATCACACATTTCACATTTCACATTTCACGATAGTTATTTTAGATTGCTCAGTCCCCTTATAAATCTGTCGCATGCCTTCTGCAAGGTTTCGTCGCTGGCGGCATAAGAGAATCGCACGCAGCTGTCGTCACCGAAGGCGGCTCCCGGCACAATGGCGAGACCCTGCGACTGCAACAAGTATTCGCAGAGTTCAATGGAACCGCCAATCACTTTACCTGCGGGCGTCTTCTTGCCATAGAAACTCTTGACGGGCGCGAACAGGTAGAATGCGCCTTCGGGAGCGCGGCATGGTTCCGGCAGAATTTCGGCAGTGCGTTTGAGCATGTAGTCGCGGCGCTTGCGGAAGGCGGCCTGCATGGCGTGAACGTTGCTCTTGTCCATCTGCAATGCTCCGAGGGCGGCGTACTGAGCCACGTTGCTTGGGTGGTGCGTGGCCTGGCCCTGAATCTTTCCGATAATCTTTGCGATTTCGGCGGGCGCGGCATCGTAACCGATACGCCAGCCGGTCATGCAGTGCGACTTGGAGAAACCGTTAATCACGATGGTGCGCTCGGCCATGCCGGGCAGTGCTGCTGCAGAGCAGAATTCCGTGTCGTAGGTGAAGTATTCGTACACTTCGTCCGAAATGCAGTAGATGTCGCATTCGACAATCACCTTGGCAAGCGCTTCGAGTTCGGCCTTGCTGTAAACGGCACCTGTCGGGTTGCAGGGGTTGTTCAAGAGAATCGCCTTTGTCTTTGCGGTAATGGTCGCTTTCAAGGCTTCGGGCTTGATTTTGAATCCGTCTTCAATCTTGGTGTTCACAATCACTGGCTTTCCGCCAAGCCATTTCACCAGTTCGGGGTATGTCACCCAGTACGGGGCCGGGATAATCACTTCGTCACCTTCGTTCACCAAGGCGGCAAGAGAATTGAACACGGCGTGCTTGGCACCGCTGGTCATGATAATCTGTTCGGGCTTATAGTCCAGACCGTTTTCGACTTTGAGCTTTTCGGCCACGGCTTTGCGCACTTCGAGAATTCCTACGGGAGCGGTGTAGCGGGTCTTTCCTTCGCGAATGGCCTTGCAGGCAGCATCTTGAATCGGTGTCGGAGTCGGAAAATCGGGTTCGCCTGCACCCAGGCTTACAACGTCCTTGCCGTCGGCAATCATCTGCTTTGCCAAGGTGTCGATGGCGACGGTTAAAGAAGCGGCGATATTAAGAGTTCTTGTGGATAAGTCTTTCATGTCTGAGTTTAGCCTTTTTCAAAATGCGGTAGGCGTCCAAGGTGCTGGCCACCAAGGGGTAAATGGTAAAATGCGAAATAAAGATGCAAATAAGTCCGAGCGCTGCAACGAGTCCCACGCCGTTAATTCCCGGGTGTGACGAGAACAGCATGGCGATTGCACCGATGAATGACGCGCCCTGCGCAATCATGACCGAAATCAATTTCGTTTGCAAAACACTCCAAGCATTTCCGCCTTGCTTTTCGTAGTACGAAGACCAAAGTTGCAATGATCCGTCAACACTGGCGCCAATCAAGAGGACAAACGCGATAGAACTGTATGCCGAAATCTGGATGTTGAACACGTGAACCAGAATGGTTACCCAGCTCATGGCAAATAGCGACGGCAGCAAGGTAAAGAACGCGCGGCTCAATTTGTTGTAGAACATCAAGAGAATGATCCAGAGCAGTACGGTGCCCAAGAGTATGGACTTGTTGATGTTTCCGAGAATGGTGTCCAGGAGCGAGGCTCTCAAAATCGGTGTGCCGCAAATCTTGAAGGTCTTGTCGTGGATTCCGTCAAGCTGCAGCAACTGCTTTGCAATGTGGCGGCAGGTGAGTCCGTTGTTCGGGTCGGAACTGGGGATAATGAAGGCGAATACACCCGGATTGTCTTTTTTGTCTGCGAACTTGCGGCGTATGTTTTCGGACAAGACGAAATCCTTGATTTCGTTTTCGTAATTGTCGAACATCTCGACAATGGAAGCGCTGTCCTTGGGACTGAGCCTAGAAAGAATATCTTCCGAAATCAGTTTTTTCAGCGTTTCGATTTTATGCTTTTTCTCGACACTGACCTTGGGCAAGAACTGGTACTGGGTGTAAATCTTGCCGAGATCGTTCAGACGGCCTTTCTGTTGCAAGTGCTCGAAGTTTTCGACCAGGTCATCGTTGTAAGACGAATCGGGGAGCATGACGATAATCGGGTCGTAGGTGGAAAAGCCCGTTTCTGCAATCAAGGCTCTCGCTTCGCGTTCGTCCAGTTGCATTTCGGTCTTCTTGAAATCGTAGAGGAAGGTCAGATTCGTGCCGCTGTAAAGCCATGCGACCGCACTTACAATACTGATAACGACAATGATAATCCAGTTCGTCTTGAACGAAAACAGGCGCTTGCGGTAGTTGGGGGTATTGCTGCTGAAACTGATGTCAAAGGGCTTCTTTTGTTGCAGGAGCAGCAAGAGCGATGCCGTCAGCAACGGGCAGACGATAAGGTTGAGTAGGCTTCCGATGGCACCGAGAATTCCGAATTCGCGAAGTCCGGGCAGAGGTACCAGAATAAAGGCGATGAACAGGCTTGCCATCACAAGCGAAGAGGCGGCAACTACAGGCCCGATTCCGAGCAAGGCGCTTTCGATACAGAGGGCGGGGCTCAGTTTCTGTTCGCGTTCATGGAAGTACCTGGTGTAGACATGCGTAAGAATCTGGCAGGCATGCCCCGGTAACAGGAGCCCGAGTGAAAGCGTAAACAGGTTGATTCGCCCGAACAGCAGGTAGGCGCAGGCCAGCGTAAAGACCGTCGGAATGGCAAGCGGAACCGCCGAAATGAAAATTAGCTGGGGTTGCCTGTAAAAGTTGATGATCAAAAGAACGAGAATAATCAGGGCTGCCATTCCGCCCGCAAACTTCGCTTCGGGCAACAACGCCTTTCCGGCTTTAATGGAATCGTAGACTTTCCCGGTATAGTAGACGTTAATGCCCTTTCCGTTGTCTTCGACAAATTTTTTGACCTTTCGCAAAAGTTCACGGTTAGCCTGCAAGTCCGAAACCGATGTAGTGGGGTAGACGTCAACTACGCGGATAGACCCTTGCTGGTTCGAAAAATCCTGTTGCAGACTTTTGAAATATTTGGACTCGATTTGCGAAATGATTTCAATGGTGTCGCGGGCAGGGGCGGCGGCCGGTGCCGGATTGCTGTCGGTCAAGTCGACAAGCAGGGGATTGTGCCTGTTGATTTCAACTGCCCTTAGGCTGTCCAGTTTTTCAATGACCTGGTCCAGATCGCTTTCGCTTGCGTATAAAAGCTTGTTTTTCTTGAAAAAATCCAAATCGGTCGCGTATTCGGCGTAATGAACTTGCGGGTCGTCTTCAAGGTACTTTGCGAGATTTTGGGCAAACTTGAAATTGGCGGCGCTGTCTTTGGACTGGATGACAATCGTCAAACTTCCGAGTCCGCCGAAAGCGTTTTCGATTGCCTGGTAATCGGCTTCGACTTGATGACCTTTCAGAGTATCTTGCAACTGGATTTCCCAACGAAGATTTTCGATGGGGTAAATACACAACAAGGTAATCGCAAGAAACAACCCGATCATCGCTTTAGGATAATGGGCAATCTTTCGAATCAATTTGGCAAAAGCCGAAAACATATAAATAATATAACTATTATACGCTTTGTTTGAATTAATAAACTAAATTGTAGGCATGGTAAAAAGGGAGTCGCAACGTCTCTTTGTTTGGGTATTGGCCGCGCTATGGTTTGTTGGCGCGGTATCTTCCTATGCCGAAGACGAAACTCCTTCAGATTCGACCGAACAAGTTTCTGAAAATACTGAAAAGTCGGCCATGTCGTGGCCGCTCGAATACATTATCCAGCCTTTCTTGAACGGCCTGATTTACCCGGTGGCGAAGCCTATGGACTACGCCATCAAGAACGGTATTGTCGAAAAGTCTGTCGAATTGATTTCTTTTGGCGAAGATTACAAGATCATGATCTACCCGAGCTTCAATTTCAAGCCGGGTTCACGAACCATGGTGGGAGCGAATTACCGACATCGCAGTGTGTTTTTCAATAGAGACTACTTGGTGCTGCAAGGGGAGTATTACGCCAACGGTGATGTCGGCTTTACGGCCCGCTACAACAAGCAATCCCTGTTTGGAACCCCTTTCTTTGGCGGATTCCGTTACGACATTGACCTGGATCGCGATAGCCGTTTTACCATTCCCGAAACAAAGCAAAATTACCTGCAGCCCGATTCCAGCTTCCAGTTTACCTGGCGCTTGGGCGCTCCGATTGCTTACACCTCGAACTGGAATGTTGAACTTTCGACATCGCTGTATTTTAGCCGCACCAGTCACCCCGACGTTCAGGATTCGGTCTTGATTAGCGACGAATACAAAATTGAAGACAGAGGCCTATACCAGAACGTAACGCAGATTCCGGTCGGGCTTTCGTTCGTGTACGACAATCTGGATTGCCCGTATGCCCCTTCGCGCGGCACCCGTGTCGTGTTGAACGGAAATTATACGGTGGTGGGTGAATATTCGGGTGTCCGCTACGAGGATTTGGGAATTGAGCCTGAAGATGATAAAGATGAAATCATCAAGGACGGCGGCCTGAACCATGATTTCATTATCACGGAATTCATTTTCCAGCACTATTTTTATTTGGGAAATGCTAAAAAGTACGTGCTTTCGGCAAAAGAAGGGCGAGAAACCCGCAGGTTCTATACGGACTTTTCGTGGGACGAGGCGGTTCGCGTGTGGCGTCCGGAACAGGTGCGCAATACGCTTTTTGAACGCCGCGTTATAGCGGTTCAATACCGCATGGTGAACCTTTGGGAAGTCGAAGAGGGCGGTGCCCCGCACAATGCGTTTATCACGTTGAACGCAAGGTCTCCTTTGCGCGGTTACGGCGATAAATGGACAACCCATAACCTGATGACTTTGAGCATGGAATACCGCTGGCCGGTAGACCGCCTGGTCGATGGCGTGCTTTTCAATGAATACGCCTTGATTGCCCCGAAAATAGACAAGTGGAGCTTGGATCACTATTACAATTCCTGGGGCTTCGGCATTCGCGTTCGCCAGCCGAACCTTTACCTTTTCCGCCTGCAGTTCGGTTTCCATGGCCTGCATGGCGTGAACATGATCATGACCATCGCTCCTGAATTCAGGTAATTTTCTACATTTATCCTTGCAAAAATTAAAACCAAGGATAAATCATGCGTGATCAATTCGAAAGCCCGCTCATCAAGCGTTATGCTTCCAAAGAAATGAGTTTCATCTTCAGCCCGCAGTACAAGTTCCAGACTTGGCGCAAGCTGTGGATTTACCTTGCCGAATCCGAAATGGAACTCG
The DNA here is from genome assembly GCF_002210295.1 of Fibrobacter sp. UWB5. Lineage (NCBI taxonomy): Bacteria > Pseudomonadati > Fibrobacterota > Fibrobacteria > Fibrobacterales > Fibrobacteraceae > Fibrobacter > Fibrobacter sp. UWB5. The sequence continues at coordinate 27,028 of NZ_MWQH01000006.1, forward strand.
GCCTCCCCATTACTCAGGAGCAGGTGGACGAACTGAAGGCCCACGAAAAGGACATCAACTTCGAAGTTGCCGAAGAAGAAGAAAAGCGCCGCCGTCACGACGTGATGAGCCACGTTTACGCTTATGGCGTGCAGTGCCCCAAAGCCAAGGGCATCATCCACTTGGGAGCAACGTCTGCTTTCGTCGGCGACAACACCGACCTTATCCAGATGCAGCAGGCCATGATCCTCGTGCGCAAGCGTCTCTGCCGCGTGATGGACAAGCTTTCCAAGTTTGCCATGGAATACAAGGACATGGCCCAACTCGGCGCCACCCACTTTCAGGCCGCCCAGCTCACCACCGTGGGTAAGCGCGCTTGCCTCTGGCTCCAGGACATGCTCATCGACCTCGAAGAATTGAACTTCCTCATCGAAGTTCTCCCGTTCCGCGGCGTGAAGGGCACCACCGGTACGCAGGCCAGCTTCATGGACCTGTTCAATGGCGACGAAGAAAAGATTATGGAACTTGACCGTCGCGTGACCGCCAAGGCTGGCTTCAAGCGCGTGCTCACCATCACCGGTCAGACCTACACCCGCAAGTGGGACAACCGCGTGAACCAGGTGCTCAGCTCCATCGCTCAGTCTCTGCACAAGTTCGCTACCGATATGCGCCTCATGCAGGGTGTCAAGGAAGTGGAAGAACCGTTCGAAAAGACCCAGATCGGCTCCAGCGCCATGGCTTACAAGCGTAACCCCATGCGTAGCGAACGTATTTGCTCCCTCGCTCGTTTCGTGATGGCTCAGGTCAACAGCACCGCCTTCACTCAGGCAACGCAGTGGTTCGAACGTACGCTTGATGACAGCGCCAACAAGCGCCTCGCCATTCCTGAAGCATTCCTCGCCATGGATGCTATGCTCATCATCGCTGAAAACGTCACGAACGGCCTCGTGGTTTACCCGAAGGTTATCGAAAAGCGCATCATGGCTGAACTCCCGTTCATGGCTACCGAAAACATCATCATGGAAGGCGTGAAGAATGGCGGCGACCGTCAGGAACTCCACGAAGAAATCCGCGTGATGTCCATGGAAGCGGGCAAGGTCGTGAAGGAACAGGGCAAGGACAACGACTTGCTTGAACGCGTGCTGAAGAACGAAAAGTTCCAGAAGCTCGGCATCACCGAAGCGAAGCTCAAGGAAATCCTCGACCTCCGCAAGTTCGTGGGGCGCGCTCCGGGACAGGTTGTCAAATTCGTTTCTGAGGAAGTGCGTCCTGCCATTGAAGCAATCCCTGATTGGAACAATATTGATGCTGGAGAGCTCAAGGTCTAATTTGCCTCTAAGCCGAATTATCTAGGATGTCACCCCGGACTAGGTCCGGGGTCTTCTTTTGTCTTAAAACATCTCGACGCAGTCAATCGCAATGCTGATGGGAATCATCAGGATTCCCGCATATATACCGCCGAGTAAGTCGTCTGCCATGACGCCCCATGCTCCGGGGAATTTCTCGAAACGGTGAATGCCCAGCGGCTTGAGAATATCGAAGAATCGGAACAAGCCAAAGCCGACAAGAAGCAAAATGGGGTTATCTACGATAACGTAGGGATTGACGAGCGCGAATGTCATAAAGATTCCGCAAACCTCGTCAATGACAATCCAACCGGGATCTTCGGTGCCGGTGTCTTTCATGGCTTTGTTCACGAAGGGAATCGCAGCAAAGAAAACAATGATTGCTGCAACCAAAAATAACGGGTTGAGCCCGTAAAAAATGGAATCGAATTTTATGGCGAAAAAGGCCATGGGGTAGGCGACAATTGCCGCTGCCAAACTTCCCATGGTGCCCGGAGCCTTCGGGCTCATGCCTGAACCAAAGAACGTGGTAACCACTATAGACAAGAAATCGGTGCCCCGCCACTCGTGGGGCACTCGTTTTTTGCCATATTTTTCTTTAAGTTCCTCGCGGTTCACGAGAAATTATTTGTCCTTGCTTAATTATCCTCATATTCGGAGCTGCCCCAGCCGTCGAGGTCGCCCGCGGCACGGCCAAGAGTTGCACCGCCGAGGATTTCGTCAATGCCCTTGTCTTCGGAATCGTCGTCCTCTTCTTCGAAGATGGAAGCTTCTTCCATTTCGAGGTCGTCGTTCGGAATGATCGGATCGTCATCCAGCGCGTTCTTGCTCTTCTTTCCAGCCATATTTTCTCCTTGGTGAAGGCGTTTTCGTATTCTTTACCGCTATATTATAAAATTTTTTGTAAAAAAGGAGATTTTTTTCAAAAAAAGTGAAAAAAAATCATTTTTTTGTACAAAATGTCCTAATTTGCTATAAATGGCCGTATTTAGGCTTCTTGATTTTGCTTAAATTGCGGCAGGTCAGCACAAACGAAGTCCGGCTTCCTGTTCTATTGAGGAACTTTACTGCGACAATCAATTTGCAAGAATAAATGGTCATGGCGCAATCTATAGGGATTTTTTGTTCCTCCGTGTCAAGCATGGCCTGTCGTAGCATGGCGCGTTCTTCTGGGAATTTGTCAATAAATTCGTTAATGATTTGCTCATGCGTTCTAGCGCCGATGGATGCCATGAAGTCAGAGAAGGCTTTGTTTGTATAAATGAACTGGAACTTCCCGTCGATCAGTTCGAACAGGGCGGTTGGCATAAAGTTGACTATCGTATTGCGGTTAATAATCAGGGGACGGTTGTCCAAAAGGTTCACGGTCCCTATCGTATCGTAGTATTCCTTGAGTTCTGATGGCTCGCTTACTTCATATCTGCAATACTTTTCCCTGTTGTTCTGATATTCTTCGACAGGCATGGGCTTACCAAAATAGTACCCCTGGATAATTTCGCAGCCGATCATTTTAAGGTATTCATACTGTTCCTTGGTTTCGACGCCTTCGGCAAGCGTATGGATGCCGAGTTTCTTGGCCATGTCGACAATCGAGGCGATAATGAGCTTGGATTTTGGGTTTGTGTCGAATGTACGCAAAAAACTCATGTCGATTTTCAATAGATCGAAATCGTAGGACTGCAGGTTGCCGAATGAGCTGAAACCAGAACCAAAGTCGTCAAGCCAAACCTCGTAGCCGTCGGCCCTAAAAGCTTTAATGGTCTCGGCAAGGTTTGTATTTTGCGACGAAAAGGCGCTTTCGGTGACTTCTAGGTTCAGATACTTTTTGGGGATGTTGTACTTGGCGACCGCATCGTCAACAATTTTTTTTATATCACTGAGTTCAAAATCCAGTCGTGACAGGTTTACTGAAACGGGTTCGTAGGCGTACCCGCTATCCATGTCGTCGCGAATGTCTTTGCAAGCCTGTTCGATAATAAGAGCATCCAGCCTGTGAATCAGGTGGAATTTTTCAAAAATTTCGATAAAAATGAATGGCGGAATGATGCCGCGCACGGGGTCTATCCAGCGGGCGAGGGCTTCGTAACCACAGACTTTGCCTGTAAGTGCTCGAACAACGGGCTGATAAAAAACCTTGAAGTATCCTTTTTCGAACGCCTCTTCAAAATGCTCCAGCACATATTGCTGCTGTTCATGTTTCTTGTTGAGTTCCTCGTCAAAGACGGCGTATTCCCTGTTAAAAATGCCATGGACTTCTCGACAGGCGAGGGAGGCTCGGTCCATCATGACAATGGGTTTTTGCGGAGTTCCGTCGGCAATGTAGATGCCTGCCTTGATCTGGTTTCGGAGACCGCCTTCAAAGTGGCCCATCACCAGGTTCAATTCTTTGACTCGGTTGACGATATCTTCAACGGTAAGATTCAAGCTAATGACGACCAGGTGGTCTGCTCCGGCGCGTAAAACGGTTTCTCCTTCAAAAAGGCGCTTGAGCTCGTCCCTGAATTTGCAAAGGTAGGTGTTTCCGCCCGGGTAAGAAAATCTTTGGTTAATGGTCTTGAAGTTCATTACGTTAAAGAACGTAATGGTCGATTTGTGAAGCGGGTAAAAATTAGGGTCTTTTTGAGTTTGAGCAAAAAACCACGCCACAAGATCCAGACCGGTTATGGGGTCGACTTTTTCGGGCTTTGGAAAAGCGGAGCCACCAGGACCTGGCCCACCTGCATATTGAGGGGGATTTGCTCCATTTGGAGGTGTCATATTGGGACCACCTTGCATCACTACCATTTTCTCCTGTATTATATCGTCAATTTAACTAAAGAAAATGGAAAAAGGGACTTTCCTTTGAAAAAAGTCCCGTTTTATTACGATTTTCTTACTCCAATTTGGAATATTCGTTTTTTTTAGAATTTCGGGTAGCCGTCCTTGAGACTTTCGTCGTAGTGGGCGCGTTCTCCGCCGATGAATTTCGGGCGCGTGCGTGCCGCAATCAGGATTGCCTTGCCGATATGAGTTTGCTGCATGTGTACAGGAACGGCGACTTCTTTCAGGTGCATGCCGATAAGCGTTCCGCCGATGTCGAGGCCTGCGTCGGCCTTGATATGCTCGATGGCAACCGGATGCTCGAAGGCGTTGTAGCAGGCGGTGGCAAAAGAGCCCCCGGCCTTGGGTTGCGGCACCACGTTCACGATTTCGGCATTGGGCACGGCCGCGTGCTCGACGATGATGGCTCGGTTCAGGTGCTCGCAGCACTGCGCCGCGATGTTGATGCCGAGCGGCTTGAATACGGACGAGAGCCCTTCGAAAATCGCCTTGCCGACTTCGGGCACGGAGTGGCTACCGATGTCGTTTCCGAGCGTGGAACTCGTGCTGCAACCGATAACTACAATCTGGCCCGCCGTGAGGTGAGCTTTTTCCACAAGTTCCTTCGCGGCGTTCATCGCGTCGTTACGAATCTGCTCGACAATGTTCTTGTCGTTTATCTCGTATGTAATGCCTGCCATCTTAAAACCTCATTGTCATCCCCGCGGAGGCGGGGATCTCCTATTCACACTTGTCATCCCCGGCTTGACCGGGGATCTTTTTTAAAAATAGTTTTTTACTATATTCCTTGGCAAACACTACCACTGGACATTTACATGATTACTGGCGAAATCAAGAACCGCATCGATTCTATCTGGGACACTTTCTGGACGGGCGGCATCACCAACTCCATCACCATTTTGGAGCAGATGACCTACCTCTTCTTTATGAAGATGCTGGACGACGCCCAGAAAAAGAAAGAAGCGGCGGCGAACGCCATGGGCGTGAAGGTCAAGGATCCGGTCTTTAAGGCGGGCAAGTGGCACAACCCCGATTTCGACCGCGATGTCCCTTACAGTAACCTGCGCTGGAGCGTGTTCAAGAACATGGAATCCGAGGCGATGTACGCGACGGTTTCCCGCGATGTGTTCACGTTCATCAAGACTCTGAACGACGGCAAGGAGAGCGCCTACAGCCGCTTTATGAACAATGCGACGTTCATGATTCAGAGTGCGCGCACGCTCACGAAAATCGTGGAAGGTATTGACGGGCTCGACATGAACAACCGCGACACCATGGGCGATGTCTATGAATACATCTTGGGCAAGATGGCGGCCAGCGGCACCAACGGGCAGTTCCGTACCCCGCGCCACATTATCCGCATGATGGTGGATATGATGCAGCCCTCCCTGAAGGATACCGTTTGCGACCCGGCGATGGGTTCGGCGGGGTTCATCGTGGAGGCGGCGAAGTTTGTGCAGGAGCACCACAAGAAGGAACTCCTCAAGAAGGAAAATTCGGACCATTACCGCGGCGAGATGTTCCACGGGTTCGATACCGACCAGACGATGTTGCGCATTGGGGCGATGAACCTGATGCTGCATGGCGTCGATAACCCCGAAATTGCCTACCGCGACAGCCTGAGTTCCGAAAACACCGACGAGAACCTTTATACGCTTTGCCTTGCGAACCCGCCGTTTGCGGGCAGCCTCGACTACGAGGTGGTAAGCAAGAGCGTGCTTGCCATTACCAAGACCAAGAAGACGGAACTCTTGTTCCTCGCGCTGTTCGTGCGAATGCTCAGACCGGGCGGCCGCTGTGCCTCCATTGTGCCCGATGGCGTGCTGTTCGGCAATAGTACGGGGCACAAATCTATCCGCAAGGAACTTATCGAGAATCAGCGCTTGCAGGCAGTTATCAGCATGCCGAGCGGCGTGTTCCAGCCCTACAGCGGCGTTTCGACGGCGATTCTCGTGTTTACCAAGACAAACGCGGGCGGCACGGACAAGGTCTGGTTCTACGACATGAAGGCCGACGGCTACACGCTGGACCAGAAGCGCACCGAATGCAAGGAAAACGACATTCCCGACATTGTCGCACGCTGGAAGAACCTCGCTGCCGAAGAAAGCCGCACCCGCAAGGAACAGTCGTTCTTTGTGCCGGTAGAAGAAATCGTCGCAAACGATTACGACCTCAGCATCAACAAGTACAAGGAAGTGGAAAAAGTCAAGGTGGAATACGAAAACCCCAAGACCGTATTCATGCGCATTACGAAACTCCAGGACGAAATCAACACCGCCATGAACGAATTCAAGGAGAAATACTTATAGACGATAGAACGGACCTGGCGATCCTATAGACGAAAGACGAAAGAGGTGTCATTCTGAGCGAAGCGTAGCGTAGTCGAAGAATCCAGACATGACTTGTCATTGCGAGGAGTGTAACGACGAAGCAATCTCTAACCAGCATGTCATTCTGGAGCGAAGCGATAGAATCCATTAGATGAGAAAACGAAATGAAGCGTAATTGGGAATACAAGAATATCGAAGAATGTCTAGAAAAGGTCACTGTAGTATCAAAATTACAGACGAAAGACTTTTTGCCGAAAGGTAAATTTCCAATTGTATCGCAAGAAGTGGATTATATAAGTGGCTATTGGAATAATGATTCTGATGTAGTTCGTTTGTTACATCCAGTAGTTGTGTTTGGAGACCATTCAAGAGTTGTTAAGTATATCGACTTTGATTTTGTTGTTGGTGCCGACGGCGTTAAAATTCTATCTCCCAAGGATTTTCTTAATCCAAAATTTCTGTATTATTTCGTGAAAAGTGCAGATATTCCGTCTTTAGGTTACTCGCGCCATTATAAGCTCCTAAGAGAAAAAGATGTTCCCGTCCCGCCGCTTGAAGAGCAATCTCGTATCGTTGCGGAGTTGGATTTGCTGACGGGTATTATCGACAAGCGGAATGCGCAGCTCAAGGAACTGGACAACCTCGCTCAGGCCATCTTCTACGACATGTTCGGCGACCCAATTGAAAACCCCAAACGCTGGGATGTCAAGAATCTTGGTGATTTATGTGTAAAATTGACTGATGGGACTCACAATTCTCCGATAAATACTTTATCTGGGGATTATCCGTATATCACAGCTAAAAATATCCGAAAGAATGGAATTGATCTTTCTGATTTAACTTATGTTACAAAAGAAATCCATCAAGAGATATATTCTAGATGCAATCCTGAGTATGGTGACGTATTGTATATAAAGGATGGAATAACGACCGGAATAGCACAAGTCAATGTGCTTGATTTTGAATTTTCCTTGTTATCAAGTGTTGCGTTATTAAAACTTGATAAGGCTGTTGCGAATCCGTATTTTATTACTGGTTTTTTAAATAGTGATTCCGTTTATAAGGCTGCTCGTTCAAATATGGGTGGCGCGGCTATTACTCGTTTAACTCTTACTAAACTAAAATCCTTTAGAGTGGCTGTCCCGCCCCTCGCTCTCCAGCAATCCTTTGCCGAAAAAATCCAGTCCATCGAAAAGCAAAAAGAAACCATCCGCGCCTCCATCGCCGACACGCAAAAGCTCCTCGACTATACCATGGACAAATATTTTGGCTGAATTTTGCAAAAATCGACATTTTTCTAATTATTTGTTTGGGAAATGTCAAAAAATATAAAATTATTTGTTTGGAAAATTACAAAAATTGACTATATTTTTCTTTGGAAAATGTCAAAAAGGAGTCTGGAGATGTATTTTGAGCGAAAAATAGACAGATTCTTGCTGGAATGGTCCAAACAAAAAGACCACAAGCCGCTACTGCTGCGTGGGGCACGCCAAGTGGGAAAATCCAGTTCGGTGGAGCATCTGGGCGAACATTTCGGAAATTGCGTCAGCATCAATTTCGAAAAGGATCCGGAATACAAAGAGGTGTTCTGCAAGAATCTAGACGTAAATAGAATCGTGTCGGAAATTTCCGCCATGAGCGCCAAGCCTATTGTTCCCGGCCAGACTCTCCTTTTTTTAGACGAGGTCCAGCTTTGTGCCGAAGCGATTATGTCGCTCCGTTTTTTCAAAGAAAACTTGCCTGATTTGCATGTGATTGCCGCCGGGTCGCTGTTGGAATTCGCCCTGCAGGAACTCCCGACCTTTGGCGTTGGCCGCATCCATTCTATGTTCATGCACCCCATGACTTTTGACGAGTTTGCGCTTGCAAACGGTTTTGACAAGCTTTTGGAAATTCGGAACGCGGCATCTTTTGCAAATCCGTTGCCGGCTCCAATCCACGGCAAGTTCGTGGAGCTTTTCAGGACTTACCTCATGGTTGGCGGAATGCCGGAAGCGGTTGCCAAATGGGTGGACAGCAGAGATTATCTGCAGTGTCAATCTATCCAAGACGATATCCTGATTTCGTACGAAGACGACTTTGCAAAATACAAGAAGAATGTTGACCCCGTGCTGCTTAGGTCCGCGTTCCGGAGTGCAGCGTTGCAGATTACAAAGAAATTCACATATGCCAAGGTGGGGCACGGCTACAGGACAGAAAAAATCCGTGAAGCCATGCAGTTGCTTACCCTTGCAGGTATTATCATTCCCGTAACGCATACTGCAGCAAACGGGCTCCCCTTGGGGAGCGAAGCGGATTCGTCTTATCAGAAGTACTTGCTTCTCGATTCCGGTTTGCAGCTGCGGCTAATGAATATGTCTCTTGGCGATATTTCAGAAACAGTCACTGCAATTCTTACTGCAAGTGCGGCAGATCTTGTGAACAAGGGGTCTTTGGCCGAGATGGTCGCGGGGCTTGAACTTTTGCGGAACAAAACTCCAAACATGCGTCATGAAATGTTCTACTGGACGCGGATGCAAAAGAATAGCCTGGCCGAGGTGGATTACATAGAAACCCTTGGCGGGAAAGTCATGCCTATCGAGGTCAAGGCCGAGGTTCAAGGGGGAATGAAGAGTCTGTGGTCTATGATGCGCGAAAAAAAACTCACGAATGCCTACCGGCTTTCCCTGGAAAACTTTGGCCAGCTGGACTATTGCGATACCGAAGCCGAAAACGCAATCCGGCACGTTCAAATTTGCCCGCTCTATGCGATTTCGTTGATAAAATAGGCTTGGTTACACGAAAATCTTGAAATATATTATTTATATTGAAAACGATGGCTAAACCTGACGACATCGATGGAACGCCCGAGTCCGAGGCGGAAACCCGCCGGGTCCTGATTGACCGCATGCTCCGCGAGGCGGGGTGGACTGTGCTTACGGCCAAGGGGGTCGTGAAGCCTTCGAAGGCGTGTATCGAAGTCGAAGTGGAAGGGATGCCGAACGGTGAGGGTGTCGGTTTTGCCGATTACGTGCTTTTTGGTGCGGACGGGCTCCCGCTGGCTGTAATCGAGGCGAAAAAGACGACGGTTTCACCAATAAAGGGCAAGCACCAGGCGGAACTTTATGCGGACTGCCTCGAAAAGCAATATGGCCGCCGCCCTGTAATCTATTACACCAACGGTTACGAGACGAACATTATCGACGGTCTTGGCTACCCGCCGAGGCGGCTCTACGCGTTCCATACCGAGAGCGACCTTGAACTCCTGATTCAGAAGCGGGGCCGCAAGGATATCAGCGACTTTAGCGTGAAGGGCTACATTACCGACCGACATTACCAGAAGATGGCCATCAAGTCCGTGTGCGAATGGTTCAACGGCAAGCACCGTCGCGGTCTCTTGGTGATGGCAACTGGTACGGGCAAGACCCGCGTCGCGATTTCTACGGTAGATGTGCTCATGCGGAACGGCTGGGTCAAGAATGTGCTGTTCCTTGCCGACCGCACGTCGCTGGTGGGCCAGGCGAAGAAGAATTTTGCGAAGCTATTGCCGAATACCCCTGTTGCCGTTTTGAGCGATTCCAGTGATGAGAACATTATTCGAGATAAAAACGGCGAAGTGGTCGAGGTCAATGCCCGAATCGTGTTCAGTACCTACCAGACGATGATCAACTGCGTCGATACCGAGAAGAAGCCTTTCTCGGTGGGGCGATTCGACCTGATTATCATTGACGAGGCGCACCGCAGTATCTTTGGCAAGTTCGGCGCCATCTTCAACTATTTCGACAGCCTGCTGCTCGGGCTTACGGCGACCCCTCGTGACGAGGTGGACAAGAGCACCTACGATATTTTCGAGATGGAGAACGGCTGCCCGAATTACGCCTACGAACTCGATGATGCTGTGGCCGATGGCTTCCTGGTGAATTATCACGGGTTCAAGCGCGGCTCCATGATTCTGAAAGACGGTATCAAGTACAGTGACCTTTCGGAAGAGGAAAGGGAACAGCTGGAGCAGGTGTGGGATTACGAAGAGACACTGCAGGAACTTGGCCCGGGTGCTGTGCCGCCGGAAGCGGGCGGAAATACCCGCGGGCGCGATATCGGCAGCGAGGAAATCTTCAAGTACATCTACAACGAAGGTACGGTAGATAACGTGCTGCAGGACCTGATGACGAAAGGCCTGAAGGTCCAGAGCGGCGAACGTATCGGCAAGAGTATTATTTTCGCGTACAACCACGAGCATGCCAAACTTATCGTGGAGAGGTTCCACAAGCTTTATCCTGAATACGGCTCCGATTTTTGCGCGTTGATTGATAACTACGTGACCTATTCGCAGGATTTGATTGACAAGTTCGAAGTTCGCGACGGGAACCCGCAGGTTGCCGTGTCTGTGGATATGCTGGATACGGGAATCGACGTGCCCGATGTACTGAACCTTGTGTTCTTCAAGCCGGTCAAGTCGAAAATCAAGTTCATGCAGATGATTGGCCGTGGCACGCGCCTTTCTGAAGATATCTACGGGGCGGGCAAGGACAAGGAATGTTTCTATATCTTTGACTGGTGCAGGAATTTCGAGTACTTCGAGCAGAATCCGGACGGCAAGATTGTGCAGCAGAGCATGTCGCTGACGGAGCGTCTGTTTGCCCTGCGTGCCGAGGTGGCATTCTACCTGCAGCACCAGACGTACCAGGAAGATGAATTTGCGAAAAGCCTTCATGACGATTTGAAGGCCGCCTTGAAAGCACAGGTTGCTACGCTGTCGGATGCCCATATTTCGGTGCGGAACCGCTGGGCCGCCGTTTGCCATTTCAAGAGTGACGATGCGTGGGTGTGCTTGACTGCCACCGATGTGCAGACGTTGAAGTTTGATATTGCACCGCTGTTGCCGCATAACACGCAAGACGAAAATGCCAAGAAGTTTGACGTGCTTGTCTTGGCGATAGAACTTGAATTCGTGAATAGCGAATATAATGCGAGCAAGCCTATTGCAAGTGTATGCGGGCTTGCCGAACGCCTGCTTTCTAAGGCGACAATCCCGCAGGTGGTTGCCAAGATGGGGACCATCAAGGAAGTGCTGAACCAGACTTCGTGGGAAAACAGGAGCCTGCAGTGGCTCGAGAAGGTGCGCACCGAACTCCGCGACCTCATGAAGTTCTTGGTGGGCGATGGCGGCAAGACGTTCACGATTGACATCGACGATGTCGTTACCGATGATGGCGAGAGCGCCGGCGTAGAGACCCGCGTGACCTACAGGCAGAAGGTGATGGATTACCTTGCCCAAAAGGACTACAATCCCGTGCTCCAGAAAATCTACAATCTGGAGCCGCTCACAAATGACGACGTGCTGGAACTGCAGCGAATAATGTGGTCTGAATTGGGTAGCAAGGAAGACTTCGAGAAGTTTGCCGACGGCAGGCCCTGTGATGGGAATGTGGCCATATTGATTCGTTCGTTTATTGGTGTTGACCGCAAGCAGGCGCTTGAACGCTTCAACGCGTTCCTTTCGGGGAGCAAGCTCAATTCCGACCAGGAAGAATTCCTGAACGATATTATCTCGTACGTTTGCGAGAACGGTGACATCAAGCCGGAAACCATCGTGAATGACGCTCCGTTTGACGAGCGTTTGGAAGTGTTTAACGACAAGATGATACCGCTAAGGCGATACCTTGAGAATATCCATGAAGTTGTCGACCCCGCAGGAATGCAGGGGTAGGGGGGAGGCGGTTCTACTTTGTCCAAATGAAAAAGCCGAGTGAGTTCATCTCATTCGGCTTTAAATTTTTACTCCCACTCAATGGTTCCGGGCGGCTTGTGTGTCACGTCGTACCACAGGCTGCCAGCACCTTCGGCTTCGAACTTGCGCCAGAGACCTGCGAGCATTCCCTGGTCGATTTCGGCGAAGTTTGCCGTCATGGCTTCGGTGGAGTTCACCGGGCGCATCACGATGCAGGGCTTTTTTGCCGTGCGGAGCGGAACGAGCACGACGGGCATCTGCCAAATCTTTTCGTACAGGTCGTTGGCCTGCAGGAATTCGGTGCAGATGTTGTCGAACTTGCGGAGCGTATCGAAGTTTTCGCGAGTGGCGTACTGTTCGACAAGCTTCGGGTCTTCATCGGCCACGCTGCCAATCTGGTAGATGACGCGGTTGATTGCCTTGAAGCGGTTAGCAAGTTCGGTCGAGAACTTTTCACAATCCTTCCAGCTGAGGCCCGGAGTGGTGATGAGGAACGGTTGTGCGTACGTACGGCCATCGCCCTGGACGCCCACGCTCTTGATGGGGAGCAGTCGGCCTGCAATGTTGTTTGCCTTCAGGTAGTCGGCGAGGCTGTTGCCTGCGGTGTCCTTCACGTCTTCGAACTTCACCATGTCATCGGAGAGCTTGCCTTCGCTGCAGAGCAGGCGCACGCCGAGGCCCGGACCCGGGAACGGGTGACGCCACACGAGGTTGTGCGGAATGCCCAGCTCTTCGCCGAGGGCGCGGACTTCGTCCTTGTACAGGTCGGCGAGGGGTTCCAGTACCAGGCCCTTTTCCATGAGGTCCAAAACTTCTTGCACGCGGTTGTGGTGCGTTTTGATCTTGTCGGCGTTCTTGGTGCCGCCGCTTTCGATGGTGTCGGGGTAGATAGTGCCCTGTGCCATCATCCACTGGTTCGGATCGAGGTTGAGTTTCGCCATTTCCTCGTCCTTCACCGTCAGGAATTCCTTACCGATGATGCCGCGCTTGGTTTCCGGAGCGGTCACGCCCTTGAGCTTTGCAAGGAAGTGTTCGCTAGCGTCGCGCACCTTCAAGTTGTTCATACCTTCCTTCGTGAGGAAGTCCATAATCTTCTGGGATTCGCCGAGGCGCATCATGCCGTTATCCACGTGCAGGCCCAAGACCTTTTCCGGTCCGAGCACGCGGTTCAAAAGCACGAATGCCACGGTGGAGTCCACGCCGCCAGACACGAGCAGGAACACCTTGCGGTCCTTGACCTGGTCCTTGATGCGCTGCGTGATAAGCGGCAGGTAGCTCTTCATGTTCCAAGTCTTCTTGGCGCCCGTGAAGTCAATGAAGTTTTCGAGCAACTTCATGCCGAACTTGCTGTGCGTGACTTCCGGGTGGAACTGGATACCGAAAATCTGGCGTTCGGGCTTGTCGCTGTCAAAAGCGACGGCGGCGATTTCGCAGTCCTTGGTGCTGGCCACAATCTTGTAGCCCTCGGGGAGCTTGGTGACCTGGTCGCCGTGGCTCATCCACATGGGGCTGGCCTTCGGGAGGCCCTTCAAAAGCGGGCACTTTTCGTCGCCCACGATAAGGTCGGCAATACCGTATTCCTTGACCTTGCCCGGTTCCACGTGCCCGCCCAACTGCTGGGCGATGAGCTGGTGACCGTAGCAGATGCCGAGCTTCGGCACCGGAAGGTCCAAAATTTCGGGATTGTATTCCGGGGCGTCGGCCGCGTAAACGCTGCTGGGGCCGCCACTGTAGATGATTCCCTTCACGCCTTCGAGCTCGCTGACGGGAGCGGCGGGGGAGTGGATTTCGGTAAACACGCCCAGGCGGCGCACGCGGTTCGCGATCAGGTGGGCGTACTGCCCGCCAAAGTCCAAAACGGCAATCGTATCAACGTTCTTCATACAATTCCAAAGATAGAAATTTACTCAGCGCAACTCATTTCGCGGGCAAGCTGGATAAGCGTCTGCACGCCAAAGCCGGTAGCTCCGTATTCGGTGTATTTCCATTTTTTGTCAACGAAAGCGGTACCGGCAATGTCCCAGTGAGTCCAGGCGGTGTTTTCGGGCACGAATTCCTGGAGGAAGAGGGCTGCAGAAATGGCACCTGCGTCGCTGCCGGTATTCTTGAGGTCGGCGAACTTGTCCTTGAGGGCGTCGGCATATTCTTCTTCGAGCGGCATGCTCCAGAATTTTTCGCAGCAGGCTTCGCCGCAGTTGATCACCTTGAGGCCGAGATCGTCGTCGTTGCTGAAGAATCCCGTGACGGCGTAGCCGAGGGCGCGGACCATGGCGCCCGTAAGGGTGGCGAGGTCCACAATGTGGGTGGCACCGATTTCGCCGGCTTCGGCAAGTCCGTCGCTAAGAACCAGACGGCCTTCGGCGTCGGTGTTGTCGACCATGACGGTCTTGCCGTTCTTGGCGGTAAAGATATCGCCCGGCAGCACGGACTTGTTACCGATGGCGTTTTCGGCGAGGCAGCAGACGGCGCTCACGCGAATCGGGAGCTTGAGCGTTGCAATTGCCTGGATGGCGGCAAGCGCAGTCGCTGCGCCACTCATGTCGCTAATCATTTCGGGCATGGATTTAGGCGGTTTCAGGCAGAGGCCGCCGGTATCAAAAGTGAGGCCCTTACCGACAATCACTAAGTGATCCTTGGACGTGCGCTTGGCGGGCTTGTATTCGAGCGTAATCATGTGCGGCTCGTGAGAGCTGCCCTTGCCGACTGTCACGTGGCCCATGAAGCCTTCCTTTTCGAGTTGCTTCATGTTACGGACCTTGATGCTCAAGCCTTCGGTGTACTTGGCGACCGTCTTGGCGCGTTCCACGAATTCGGCGGGGTAGAGGTCGGCGGCGCAAGTGTTGATCAAGTTCTTGGCGAGCGTAATCGCCTTCTGTTCCACGGCGACTTCTTCGGCAATCTTCTTGAAGGCGGCGGTATGTTCGCCGGCGACGATTTCGTAAGTCACCTGGAAGTTTTCTTTCTGCTTGCTCTTGTAGGCATCGAACTTGTAGTTTGCGTAGTAAAGACCGTGGAGAATGGACTTGAATTGTTCATCGGCGGCGTCGGCCAGGAACAGGCTCACGGTGGCAATCTGTTTTTTCATGGCGCGATTGGCCAGGCGGTAGGCGGCCATACGCAGGTGGTCGAGGGCGGAAAGGCCGCGTTCCTTGGCGGCGTCTACAAAGAAGGTGTTGCAGCCGTCAATTTCAAGGTATTCCAGGTCTTCGAAGGGGCCGTCGTTCATGCCCTTGAGAATGGTTTCGACCTGTTCTGTGCCTTCGTCAGTGAGAACGGTGGAAAATTGAATGGATTGCTTGACAAAAAAGAGGGCGTAAGCCTTGTTGTCAGTATTTTTGAGATTTTCAGAGGAAACGATATTCAGATTCATGTCTCAAATGTAGTAAAACTAGGGGCGTGGGTGGCTCTATCCGCGTAAATTGCCGTCTAGTCGCTTTTTTTACCATTCTTTTTGCAAACTATATGAAAAAATGCTATAATGAAGTTGTAAAAATGGAGGTTCAAATGAATCGTAAACTTACTGGTATTCTTAGCGTTCTTGCCCTTTCGGCGATGTCTTTTGCCCAGGCTCCCGCAGCCGCCCCTGCTGCAACTGCTGCTCCTGCTGAACAGGCTCCTGCTGAAGAAGCTGCCCCTGTAGCTGTCCGTGGTGCCGATGCCACCGCTCCGGCTGCTGCCCCTGCTGAACAGGCTGCTCCCGCTGCTGTAGCTGCTGCTCCCGCAGCCCCCGCTGAAGAACCGGTCGCTGAACCTGCCGTGGTTGTAGCCCCGAAGGCAGTTCGCGGTGCAGACGATGCCGATAAGACGGCTGCATCTGCTAGAGCGGTTGAACAATTCCGCGATGCAAGAAATACAGTCCTTTACGAAACTGTTTATACCCGTGAAGATGGTGTTCCCGTTCGTACCGTCTATGTTGCCGAACGCGAAGGCAAGGACACGGTTTCCTTCGACGAACTCAGGGGACTTTCTCCGATGAAGTTCAAGATCGGTGCCCGCGGTTCTGTGGGTGCTTACCAGTTGGCCGGTAACGATTGGGACAGCGATCAGTACAATGGCATTAGCTGGAGAGCCGGTCTCGTGTCGATCATTCCGCTGAATGCCTACACCATGGGTATCAAGCTAGGTGTTCTTTATGAACAGAGCAAGGCTAGCGAATCGTACTACATTAACGATGTGCCGACAAACTTCAGATTCTCCCAGAAGAAGATCGATGTGCCGGTTCTCTTTACCTTCAAGGCCGCTACTTCTAGAATCTTCTTTGATCTCGGTGTAGAAATGTCTGTCCCTCTGACTGACGATCTTCGCATTTCCTATACTGATTCCAAGGATGTCAAGCATTCTAACAAGATTGACTTGATGGACGATTACCGTTCTAGCCTGGATTGCGCATTTGTCTTTGGTTTCTCTGTGATGGCGAACGATTACCTTTCGCTCGATATCGCGGCTAACCTTGGCGTGTCCGACCTGTACGATGGTCATCTCAAATACATGAACATGAACCTGGATGCCTCTTCGCTGAATCTGGGAATTACTGTCTATCCGTTCTAATATATGATTCTTGCAATTGTTGCTGTAGTTATTGGCCTTGCCGTTCTTGTTTGGAGTGCAGACAAATTTGTTGACGGAGCTGTCGGTATTGCCGAATATTGTGGTATGTCGACGCTCCTCATAGGAATGGTTATCGTAGGCTTTGGAACTTCTGCTCCTGAACTTACTGTCTCTGCGCTTTCGGCGGGGCAAGGCAACCCCGAGCTAGCGCTGGGTAACGCTTATGGCAGCAACATTGCAAATATCGCTTTGATTCTTGGCGCGACAGCGCTTATTTCTCCGATTTTGATGCAGCGTTCGGTAATCCGTGGTGATTTGCCGATTCTGATCGCTGTGTCGTTGCTTTCTATTGCATTAGTGTGGGATGGTAGCGTGGTGCGCTGGAATGGCGTGCTTTTGCTGGTTGTCTTTGCGCTGGTCATGGGGTACAGCATTTGGCGTGAACTGCGCAAGGCGCATGCCGAGGCAACAGAATCGGTCAAAGAAGAGTCTGCCGAAAAGGCATCTTTGGGCAAGTCCATTATGTGGCTTGTTTTGGGGCTTGCCTTGCTGGTGGCTAGTTCTCGAGCTCTCGTTTGGGGGGCTGTCGAAATTGCCCGTACGCTTGGCGTGAGCGATTTGTTGATTGGCCTTACCATTGTGGCTATCGGCACGTCTTTGCCAGAATTGGCGAGCTCCATTGCCGCTGCCCGTAAGGGTGAAAACGACTTGGCTCTTGGCAATATCATCGGATCGAACCTGTTCAATACGCTTGCCGTGGTGGGCCTTGCCGCAACTATTTCTCCGATGGATGAAATTGAAAAGGCTGTCACTTACCGTGACATGCCTTTAATGACCGCTTTGACGGTTGCCTTGATTGTGCTTGGTTTTAGGCGTAAAGGCGATGGCCGTTTGAATCGTATCGCCGGCGCCATTCTTTTAGCCGTCTATATCGGCTACCTCGCCCTGCTTATTGTGCAGGCAAAAGGCTAGTAGCTTTTTAATTGGGCGGGAAGAACAGGTAGGCGATTGCGATTGCCGCAATCACGCCGGCAGCATCTGCAATTAATGCGCAAGTGACTGCGTGGCGAGTCTTTTTAACACCGACAGAACCGAAATAGACGGCGATAATGTAGAACGTCGTGTCGGCTGCTCCCTGGAACATGCAACTCAGGCGGCCTGCAAAGCTGTCCGGGCCGAGTGTCTTCATGGCATCGATCATCATGCCGCGGGCACCGCTACCGCTCAAAGGCTTCATGATGGCGGTGGGGAGTGCGGGAACGATGTCGTTACCCACGCCGCAAAGGCCGAGAATCCAGGAAACACCATTCAGCAACAAATCCATCGCGCCGCTTGCACGGAATACGGCCACGCCCACAAGAATGGCGACCAGGTTCGGGATAATCATGACGGCGGTGTGGAATCCGTCCTTGGCGCCTTCGACAAAGGCTTCGTAGGCTTGCACCTTCTTGTACACGGCAAGTCCAAGGAAGGCGACAATGATTCCGAACAAGGCGATGCCGCTAATCAAGAGGCTGGTGGTGCCAATCGCTTCGGCGCTCAAGTGGCTGAAGTACACCATGATCGAAATAACGCAGGCCGAAAGTCCGGCGAGCCAGGCCACCGTGACAGGGTCCTTGAGCTTGACTTTCTGGAAAAAGCTGAGGGCGAAAATACCGGCCAAGGTGCTGAAGAAGGTAGAAAGCAAAAGCGGCAAGAACACGTCACTCGGGTTGGCTGCTCCCATCTGGGCGCGGTAAGTCATAATGCTCACCGGAATCAGCGTAAGGCCGCTGGCGTTCAGCACGAGGAACATGATCTGGGAATTGCTGGCCACAGACTTGTCTTCGTTCGGGTTGATTTCTTGCAGCTGCTTCATGGCCTGCAAGCCCATGGGGGTGGCTGCGTTATCGAGCCCGAGCATGTTGGCGCTGATGTTCATGAGCATGGTACCGATCACCGGGTGGTTCTTCGGAATTTCGGGGAAGAGGCGGCTGAACAGCGGCGAGACAATCTTTGCGAGAATCTGGACGGCGCCGGCCTTTTCGCCAATCTTCATGATGCCGAGCCAGAGCGAAAGAATACCGGTAAGCCCGATGGCGATTTCAAATGCCGTCTTGGACATGTCGAAGGCGCCAAGAATTGCCTTGTTGAATATTCCCGAATCGCCGAAGGCAATCCACTGGACCATGCAGGCGACAAATGCGCCAAAGAAGAAAACGAGCCAAATTATATTCAGAACCATGTCCGAAAAAATAAAAAAAAGGCGAACCTTTTGATTTCTCAAAGGTTCGCCTTGAATGTTTAAGAGGTTATTCGGATTAATCCCAATCGGCGTTCATGAACGCTTCGAGGGTCTTGCAATCCACAAGTCCATTGTAGACGTAGAAGGTAACGTCGGGAATATCGAGATTACACTTCGTACCGCCAGAGGGACACTTGTCCAAGAGCATTTCTCCGTCGTCCGGGTCGCATTCGCTTTTCAGCGACATGTCAGTCGTTTCGGCGCAGTAAGCTCCAGACATGTCTCTGCATGCAATGACATTGCCCTTCGGGCCATCTTCGCCAGACGGAGTTTCAGAAGGAATAACTTCTTCGTCGTCGATGACCTGCGGAGCCGGATTTTCGTCTTCGTCAGACGGAATGTTGTGAATGCGAGATTCGCCAGAACCCTTGCCGGAACAAGCCGCAAGAGTAATCAGGCTAGATGCCAAAATAATCTTTGCAAGGGTCTTCATAAAGCCTCTCTTAGAACATCAGGAAAATGCCGAGGTTGCCAACGAGGCCACTCCATGCGGCAGAACCAAGCTGGTCGGCAACAGAAGCTTCGATGACCAAGTGGTCATAGCTGAAGCGGAGACCGGCGTTTGCGTTGGTAGCGTTGGTACGCATAGAAATGATGGAGGTGTCGTCAGATGCCGGACCGGCTTCAACACATTCGGTCTTGTAGTCGATGACCTTCCAAGTGAAGGCTGCGCCACCGAAGAGGATCCAGTGTTCGTTGAGGGACATTTCGGCGAGAACGTTCGGGGTAGAGAAGAGACCGAAGTCGTAGGTGTTGGTGGTCTGGTTGCCGTTTTCGATTTCATCGAAGATGAAGATCGGCAAGCGGGTATTGAGGCCGAGGAACACCTGAGCGTTTTCAGCAGTGAATACCGGCAGAGCAAAGTTGAAGCGCGGCTGGATGAAGATGAAAGCGTCGTTGTTGGTGGTTTCGGTCGTGGTGTTAGCAACCTTCACGCGGCTGTCGCTCTTCTGGCGCAAGAAGTCGAGGCCAACTGCCCAGGCGAGGTTCTTGGCGGAAGGACCGTTGGAAAGAGTCAGGCTTGCGCCGATATCCCAGAAGTCCGGATCGTTTTCGGTCTTGGCACCGTTGTCGTCGGTTTCGACGTCCACTTCCTGACGGAAGGTCAGCCAGTAGACGTTAGCAACGATGTCGAAGGCACCGAGCGGAGCACCGAACTTCACGTTGATGTAGTCACCGGCTTCGGTCGTAGAACGATCTTCGGTTTCCTTGTTGTTCGGGCCCTTTTCTTCTTCGGACTGCCATGCCTTGTCAATAGCTACATCGACAGCGACACCGAATGCCGGAGTTGCGATACCGGCGGTCAACAGACCCATGTTGACGTAATCACCGCGGTGGTTGACGCCGGCCGGGGTCACGTTGGTCTTGTGAGTGGTGTTGTTGTCAAAAGCGAGGAGATAGGTCATAGAGCCAGAACCGAGAGCGAGAACGCCTTCTTCGCCAGACGGTTCGACGTAGAACAATTTACGACCGCTCATCTTGTAGACAGCTTCCATATCGCCATCGATGGTGGAGGCACCGAACTGGTTGCCGACCATGTTGTAGGCGTTGCCATGAAGAACGTTGAACGTGCCGGTTGCAGCCGGAGTCGGAACGTTTTCAGAGGCAGCAGGAGCTTCGAAGCTGGAAGAAGTGGAAGATTCGGCAACAGGTGCCGGTTCCGGTGCCGGAGCGGCAGGAGCTTCTTCCTGAGCGCTTTCGGTAGAGGAGGTGGATTCTTCGTATTCGTCATCATAATCCTGAGCGACTGCAGCAGACACTGCGAGCGCAGAGACGACAGAAATAAGCTTAATGTTCATTCGTATCTCCTTTCGAGAGAGGATTGGGGGGTTGATTTTAAGTGAAAGATAATAAAATGGTCATGACTATGCAAGCCATGACCATATACTTTGTACTCAGCCTTCAATACGTTTGTATTGAAAAAAGTTTACTTATGAGACCGCTCGTGCTAGAGTCAAATGAAAAAATATGATAAGCACTCGCTCTCGCCACCACGACTGAATTGAATCAGTCGCTTGTGGCTCACGTAAAACTAGTTTTTCGGTTCGATCACTTCCATTCCACCCTAACGAGCAAGCGAGGTTTCTTACGAAACCTCGCACTCAGATTTTTATTCTAAAAATCTTCACTCATGGTTAGGCTTTCGGTTCAATAACCTCAAGCCCACCCATGTACGGACGCAGCACTTCGGGGATCTTGAGGGAGCCGTCTTTCTGCTGGTA
The DNA here is from genome assembly GCF_002210295.1 of Fibrobacter sp. UWB5. Lineage (NCBI taxonomy): Bacteria > Pseudomonadati > Fibrobacterota > Fibrobacteria > Fibrobacterales > Fibrobacteraceae > Fibrobacter > Fibrobacter sp. UWB5. The sequence continues at coordinate 48,267 of NZ_MWQH01000006.1, forward strand.
GTTGTCGCAGATACCGACCATCACGCGCGGTGTGGCGAGGCCAGAACCGTTCAGCGTGTGAACGTAGACGTTCTTGCCGCCGATTTTGGTCTTGATGTTGGCGCGGCGAGCCTGGTAGTCTTCGAAGTTGGAGCAGGAGCTGACTTCGAGCCATTTCTTTTCGACCGGCGCGTAAACTTCGAGGTCGTAGCACTTGGCTGCTCCGAAACCGAGGTCACCCTTACAGAGGGCGAGACGGTGGTAGGGGAGGCCGAGCTTTTCGAGAAGCTTTTCACCGAAGCGGGTGAGTTCTTCGTGGTCTTCGTAGCTGCGATCCGGATGGGCGAAGTAAACCATTTCGACCTTGTTGAACTGGTGCAAGCGGAGAAGACCGCGGGTGTCCTTACCGTAGCTACCAGCTTCGCGGCGGAAGCAGGCGGAGTAGGCGCAAATGCGCTTCGGAAGTTCAGATTCCGGAATCACTTCGCCGGCATAAAGGTTGGTCAGCGGCACTTCGGCGGTCGGGATGAGGAACAGGTCGTCGTCCTTGTCGCAGCGGTACATGTCTTCTTCGAACTTCGGGAGCTGGCCCGTGCCGCGCATGGTATTGCGGGTCACCAGGTACGGCGGAGTGAATTCTTCGAAGCCGTTCTTCATGTGTTCGTCGAGGAAGAACTGGATGAGGGCGCGTTCAAGGCGAGAGCCCCAGCCGCGGTAAACCGGGAAGCCGGAACCGGAAATCTTGGCGCCACGTTCAAAGTCAAAAATGCCGAGGCGTTCGCCCAAGGTCTTGTGGTCCACGCGGGCGAAGTCATCGTTCTTGGTGTAGTAGTCGGCGGGAATCGGGCCGTCCTTTTCAACAACGTTGTCCGAGCTGTCCTTGCCTTCCGGAGAACGCGGGGCGATGTTCGGCACGTGCATGAGCATTTCGGTCTGCTTGTAGTCGAGTTCCTTGAGCTTCTTGTCGAGTTCGTCGATCTTGTTGCCGAGTTCGCGCGTGGCGGCCTGGGCTTCGTCGGCGTTTTCGCCCTTCTTCTTGAGTTCGCCAATGCGCTTGGACTGGGCGTTGCGTTCGCTCTTGAGGCGTTCGACTTCGGTGAGGAGCGGGCGGCGTTCGTTATCGACAGCCAGCACGTCACGAAGGCTTACGGTCGTATATTTCTTTTCGGTTTCAGCAATGTAGTATTCCGGATTTTCACGGATTTTCTTGATGTCAAGCATTTTATGCCTCGGATGATAAAAATTTTACGCGGAAAAGATAGTTAATTCGGGATTCTGATTTCGAAATTCGGATTTCAAAATGCAGAAAAAAGGAGTGCAAATTAATTTTCTGTGTTGTCTTTTGCAACAACACAATTGGATTGTGGAATGTTTTAATCCTATTTTTTCGGTATATATTATCCCTAGGTATCATATACATAGGGAGTGAATAATGAAATACTTGTTACCAATTTTGGCAGCAGTGTCGATGTCTTTTGCCCAATGGGGCGGCTGGGGCAACGGTGGTGGTGGAAAATCCATCAATGACTATAAAAAGGTGTCTGTTTCGGGCCGAGATGTCTACGTCTATGCTCCGTCCGGTATCGCCGACAATAGTCCGTTGCTCATGTCGTTCCACGGCATGGACCAGGACCCCAGTTATCAGCAGTCCAATACCCACTGGGAAGCCGTTGCCGATACGGCGGGCTTTGTTGTAGCCTATCCCAAGGGCGCAACGGGTTACAGTACCTGGGATATCGGCGGTGACCAGGATACCAAATGGATTACGCAGATTATCGACCAGTTGGCCAACGACTACAAAATCGACAAAAAGCGCGTGTACATGTCGGGCTTCTCCATGGGCGGTATGCTATCTTACCATGCCATGGGTAAGATAGCCGACAAGATTGCTGCCTTTGCTCCCTGCTCCGGCTACCTGATGATGGGTGCCGGCACGGCTCAGCGTCCAGTGCCTATTTTCCATACTCACGGAACCAGCGACAACGTGGTGGGCTATGATGGTCTCGAAAACAACCTGAAGAATTACCGCGACCAGTTCAAGTGCCCGTCTCAGGCGGAAGTTGAGAGCAACCACCCGAATAGCGAGAACAGGGCTACGCTTTACACTTGGGGCCCCTGCGAAAATGGTATCTATGTGAAGCACCTGAAGCTCGAGGGCCGTCAGCATAGTCCCTCCAAGGCCGATGTTTCCGATATCTGGAACTTCATCAAGCAGTGGGATGTAAACGGCCTTATTAGCGAAAAGCCTGAACCGGAATCCTCTTCTAGCGAAATTGCTTCTTCGTCGTCTGAAGCTCCGAAGTCTTCTAGCAGCGAATCCCATAAGCAGTCGTCTTCTAGCGAAGGAACCGAAGCTTTGGCCTTAGATGCAAGCTTGGCGTCGATCTCTGTCTACAATTCTTCTGACAACAGCATCATGGTTTCGAATGCCCAGGGCAAGTCCATCACGGTGTTCAACAGCCTCGGCCATATCGTCCGTACAACCCGCGGTATCGGGAACGTGCAGAAGGTATATACCGGAGCCAGGGGCGTGTACATAGTGAAGGTCGGTTCCAGGACTTTCAAAACCGCGCTCTAAGAATTTGTGTAATTGATGACTAAAAGGCACTCCCTCTGGGAGTGTTTTTTTTAAATTTGCAGTATGTTTTCAAGGAACGTGTCTCGTATACTTTGTTTAGTCGCGGTCACCCTGTTTGTGGGGCTCCTGAGTGGTTGCTACAGCTTTACGGCATCCACGCTTCCGAGCCATATCAAGACGGTCAAGATTCACGAAGTCGAAGACAAGACTCTTGACCCGGTGCTAGCCAACAACATTCGCGAAGGCGTAGTCGAAATGTTCCGCAAGAATGCTGGCGGCGTGCGTCTTGTAACCGGTGATGCCACGGCAGACTTCGAGATGACTCTCTTGAGCTATACGAACAAGCCTGAAAACTACAACAGCAATAGCGATGTCGAAACCTACCGCGTGACAATCCGCGTGAGTGTCAAGTTCTACGACAACGTGAAGGATAAGGTGATTTACGAATCCAAGTCGCTGAGTGCCGAAGGCACCTACGACGTCCAGGCGAACGAGACCGAAGACCGCCATGGCCAGGCCCGTGCCATCGAAAAACTCCAAGACCTGATTATCACAAATGCATTGGCAAAGTGGTAAAAAAATACACCGCCTTTGAACGAGTCGCTGGCGGTGCTAGGGGTTGGTTTGGAGTATTAATAAAATAGAACTTTTTATGTTAATAGTTCTAAACTATAACGTAAAATATTTTTTCACAAAGACTTACAAACTTTCAACGAGCCCAAATGTAACTTTTTTACCCGTTTTTTAAAGGGCTCAATCAGCCTTGAGTGACATCGCTCACAGTCACGGGTTCCTCGTTCAGCAGGGCTTCGGTCAAGGAGCTGCCCTTGTAGGTCAGCTTGAGCGAAAAGAAAGGCTCGCCCCTTTCAAGTAACGCCAGGAATATCAGGTCGCCGTCCCAGTGGGGGAGTTTGGCCACGTTTTCCTTGGGTACCCATTCGAGCGTGCCTTCGTCGCAGTCCTTGAGCGTGCCGGTAAATTCGGTTGCCGTGAACAGGTGCATGAACTCGGTCTGGTCCATGCCGTCGCTAATGAAGGTGACAATCCCTCTGTACTTCGGGCGAATCAGCGTGAGGCCCGTTTCTTCGAGAGCCTCGCGCTTGATACAGTCCTCGGGAGATTCCCATTCCTCGAACTTGCCGCCAATGCCGATCCACTTGTCCTTGTTGATGTCGTTTTTCTTCTTGACGCGGTGGAGCAGCAAGTACTTGCCGTCTTGTTCGATGTAGCAGAGGGTTGTGTTGAGCATTAACCCAATGCCTTGATGATAGCGTCGCCCATGCCGGTCGTGCCGACCTTGGTGCAGCCTTCCTGGTAGATATCGCCAGTGCGGAAGCCCTGAGCGATGACCTTTTCGCAAGCCGCTTCGATAGCCTTGGCCGCTTCTTCTTCCTTGAAGGTGTAGCGAAGCATCAATGCCACGGAGAGGATCTGGGCGAGCGGGTTAGCGATACCCTTGCCAGCGATGTCCGGAGCGGAACCACCGGCCGGTTCGTACAGACCGAAGCTTCCTTCGGCGATAGAAGCGGACGGGAGGAGGCCCATGGAACCGGTGAGCATTGCGCATTCGTCGGTGAGGATGTCGCCGAAGAGGTTCGGGCAAAGGAGCACGTCGAATTCACGCGGGCGCTTCAGGAGCTGCATGGCTGCGTTATCGACGTAGAGGTGTTCGAGAGTCAGTTCCGGATAGTCCTTGATGACTTCGTTCACGACTTCGCGCCAGAGCACGCTCGTGGTGAGCACGTTGGCCTTGTCGATGGAGGCAACCTTCTTGTTGCGGAGCATGGCGGCGTCGAAAGCGAAGCGGGCAATGCGTTCGACTTCGTAGCGGCTGTACTTCATGGTGTCGAAACCGATTTCTTCCTTGGAGCCCGGAACGCCTTCGCGGCCCTTCGGCTGGCCAAAGTAAACGTCACCCGTCAGTTCGCGGACGGTGAGGATGTTGAAGCCGTCGCCAACGATATCGGCGCGGAGCGGGCATGCGCCAGCGAGTTCCTTATAGACGCGGGCCGGGCGGAGGTTGCAGAAAAGCTTGAAGTGCTTACGGAGCGGGAGGAGTGCACCGCGTTCCGGCTGCAGGTTCGGGGGGAGGTGTTCCCACTTCGGGCCACCCACGGAACCGAAAAGAATACAGTCAGAAGCTTCGCCCAGCTTGAGGGTGCTTTCCGGCAGCGGGGAACCGCTTTCGTCGTATGCGGCACCACCGACGTTTGCCCATTCGGCGTTCACGTCGAAACCGAACTTCTTAGAAACGACGTCCAGCACGCGGACAGCTTCTTTCATCACTTCGGGGCCGATACCGTCGCCCGGAAGCACTGCAATCTTGTAATTCTTGCTCATTGTTATTCCTTGGTTTAAATTTTGACCAAGGCAAAGATAGTAAATGGTGAGAGTCGCGGCAAAACAATTTATTGTTTTGATATGACCGAGCCGCACTATCTGCGCTCTGAAAGAGCGCCAATGTAGAAAAAATGCTTCTATCGTGCAATCAGCACTTGCTTTACTGAGCCGTTCTTCACGGAGCGGAGCATGTAGATACCTTGGTTCTTGATGTCGCTTGTATTCTGGAGCACTGAAACGGCGTCGTCCATGGTGTAGGCGCGCAGGCGGCCGAGGCGGTTGCCGTTCAGGTCAAACACGTCGTATGCCTGAAGGGTATTTGCCTGCAGATGGACTCTGCCATTGATTGCAGTTGTGCTATCTTCCTGAAAATTGAAATACTCCTTGAGCCAGGTCATTGCCGGGCGGTCTATGCCATCCCTGATAATGCCGGAACACCCTTGTTCCCTTGCGTTGCAAGATGCCCATGTCTTGCCGTAGATATAGCCCCAAAGGGTAATGCCAGCAATATGCTCCTCTTCCATGAAGAGGGGGATTTGTTCTGAATAGCATCTTTTCTGAATTTCATCGTCCAAAGTCGCAATATCGTATTCGGTAATGAACAATGAAATCTGCGTACTGTCTATAATTTCTTGTAGGTATTTTTTTAGGATATTGAAGTTGAGACAGTTTGTCGGGCTGGAGCCCATAGCCATTAAATCATGTCCTTTCATTCCGTAGCCGTCGACTGGCGCACCGTTCTTTTTGATGGTATTGATAAGATTTATTCCGACATCTCTTTGCCATTGGAACGTATTGTAGTCGTTGTAAATGAGGATCGCCTTGGGCCAGCGCTCGCGAGCCATCTTGAAGGCCGTAGTGACGAAATTGTAGTCGCCATCGTTGTCACCGCCTAGGGCATCGATAAAGAGATTGCCTCTACCGAATCCAGAGTGGTACTGGTTTGTCGCTGATCGGCCAGCCTCGGTTACCACATCGATCATTTCTAGGTCGGGGTAATGCTCCGCGACAGCATCAAACCAGGCGGTAATGGCATCCTTGGTTTCTTCAACATTAAGTTGACTGACCCAACCTGGGTAGCGTGAGCCCCATACGAGTGTGTTGAACTTGAATAGGACTCCGTTCTCTTTTGCCCAGTTGTAAATCGCATCGCACTTGGAAAAGTCGAATTCGCCACGATTTTTTTCAATTTGAACCCACAGGCATTCGTATTCAGGGGTAATCTGGTTCCAGTATTTCGCGAAATCAGACGGAACTTCGCCATCAACCGGAATGTTGCCGACAAATTTGGCGGCACCGTCGGCCAGGCCGGGGCCGGCAAATACACCCGTAAATGCGTATAAAAGTGCAAGAGCGACAATTTTTAAAATTCGAGAAGTCATAGCTATCCATTATAAACATATATTCCCTTTAGGGATAAATTCCCAGGGCGGCGCCGTTTATCGTGGACAATACGTCAATATGCAAAAAAGGAACCTTGCGGTTCCTTTCTGCTTGTTTTGGCTTTGAAATTATTCGTCGGCAGCGGTGCTCTGGGGCTTAGCGCAGCGGTCCCTAGACCAGTTGGTTTGCTTGAAGCAGGCACTTCTGGTGTAACAACATCCCTCGGCGTTGTTAGTTGTTATTTCGCAATTGCAAGCGATTCCGTCTCCTTCCTTCTCTTCGTCGATAAGTTCACCGTTAGCGCAGACCACCATGAATCCCCCAGTGTGATAAGCCTTGTTAATGCAGGTCTGCAGGGTGTTGTGGCATTTGCCGAAGTAGGTTCCCAAGGCGTTGCACGATACGCGGCGCGTCTCGTTTGTAAGGTCAAACTCGAAAGGCCCCACTCGGTCATTAACGTCTGTGTGGGTATAGTCTTTCCAGTTGTATCCTGTAACGGTCTTCACGGCCATTTTTTCTTCGGGAATCAGGGCCTTCCATTTATTTTTCGTTTCGAAATCCCTGAACGGAGGGTAGGCGGGGTCTTCATCCTTGAGAATTTGTTTGCAACGTTCCTCGTTGTAGCAGGGATTCGGATTGGAGGGAGCTCCCACCATTGGTTCACCCCAGCATGGATCACAATCAGAACATTGGTCTATGTCGCATTCGATTTCCATCTTCTGTGGATCGGTGCCCTCTCTACAAGCGACGGGACATTTGTAATTGTCCTTGTCGAGCGGGTCGAACTTGTTATGGAGCCGTTCCCATTGCCCGTCGACGCACCTGTACATGATGGCGTTGTTGTTGATGTCGTTGTCGCACCTCAGTTCGCCGTTCAGGCACTCGCCGCAGATGGCCTTGTCGGTACGGCACGACTTGTTGCCGCATATGGAAACGGCCTTCTTGGCTTCGCCGGCGACGCACTCGTAGACGGTTCCCTTTCCTTCGTCATCGTTGGTGCATGTGTGTTCGTAGTTCGTGCACTCGCCGCAACCGTTGTCGCGCGGGTCACAGGATTTTCCGTCACAACTTTCATTTACTTTCTTGCCCTTTTCGCAGCGGGTGACCGTCGCCTTGAAGTTCTTGTCCTCGGCACAGGTCTGTACGTCATTGAGGCATTCGCCGCAGTCCGTGCCCTTTTCGTTGCAAGAGACCGTGCCGCACGAGCGGTTCACGACGATTCCCTTCACGCATTCCTTGACAATGCCGATGCTTGCAGGGCTGTCGGAGCATGTACTCTTGTAGCTGTCGTCGCACTCGATTTCAACAGCGTCCTTGTTCGCACATTCCTTGCTCTTGGTGTTGCAGAGAACGCCTTCGTCGCAGGAGACTTCGTCGCAGACGCAAGCCCCGTCTTTTGCCGTACCGCCAGATGCCTTGCACAAGTCGGCGAATGTGGTCGCGGTCGAGGAAGAACTGGCGGTGGAGTCTATGTCAGTTGGTTTGCTCTGGTTGCCGCAGATGCCCGTGATGGTGTTACAGACAGCACCGACGTCGCAGAGCTCGTTTTTACAGGAGCAGGCACCGTCTTTTACCTTGCCGCCGGAAGCCTTGCACAATTCGGTAAATTTATCGAGTTCCGCCTTGGTCATGGACGAGGAACTTGCTTTTTGGCTAGACGAACTTGAGGAACCTGTCGATTCCTTGGTGGCAACGGGAATCCAGTTCGCGTCGTCGCAGTAATACTGGGCGTCTTCTTTTTTGGCGTAGACGGTATCGCCTTGGTTGTCTTCTCCGCAAATTCCGAGTTCGTAAATCGAGTTGACTTCGGTAATCACCTTGCGGCTAGAAGAGTCGTCGTCGCTACAGGCAACGAAAAAAGCGGCTGCAGTGAGTGCAGGAAACAAAAGGAATGAAATTTTTTTCATTTTAGCCTCTGCTTTTATATTTTGTTCAAATATATCTAGAATTTAGCGAGGCGTCAAATCTGTTTACGCCAGAATAAATCGTTTGTTAGGGAGTAAAGTTGAATGGAGTTTGTTAGTCAAGCTTGCTTAAGAGCTCGCCGATAGTGCAATCCAGCGAAAGGTTGAGTGTTTTTCCGGTAGATTCTTCCAAATCGCCGATAATCATCAAAATGTCGAAGGAGTCGATTCCCAACTTAACGACGGGCAAGTCTTCGGTCGGTTCGGCTTGGGGCTTTACATTGTATTTTTCCAAAAGGGCGTTGAATTCAGCAAGCGTCATAGTTTGTTTTCCTTGTTTTTAGATTTTTTCGAGCATCAGGGCGGAATTGTGTCCACCGAAACCGAATGATGCCGTAATTGCGCGGTGAATTTCGCATTTTTGCGTTTCTCGAGGAAGGTTTAGGCCTTCCATCGGTGTTCCGATCATATTTCCGTGAACAATTCCATTCTTGATGGAATAAGCTGTTACGGCAGCCTCCAAAGCGCCGGAAGTACCGATGGCGTGTCCGGTCATGCTCTTGGTGGCGTTCACGAGAATGTGGCCGAGTTCCGAACCGAATACCTCCCGCAAAGCGGTGGCTTCCATCTGGTCATTGACGGGTGTTGCCGTTCCGTGGGCGTTGTAATAGTCGATCGTTTTGCCCTGGACCATGTTTTTGAACATCGATATGACTTGCTCGGGGTTTTCGGGCATTTTTACGATATGATAGGCGTCGCAGCAAGCTTGAAAATCCGTGATTTCGGCATAGATTCTTGCTCCGCGTGCCACGGCCGATTCATATTCTTCGAGAATCAGCACGCAGGCTCCGCCTTCGCTGAACAGGAATCCGCTGCGTTCCTCGGAAAACGGGCGAGGGTAACCATCGGGCGAATGGGTCAAGGCGCCGAGTACGTCAAAGGAACGGAAGAAGAGTTCCGAACTGCAACTCATCTGGTCTGCGCCACCGCAGACGGCCATCTTGGCTTTGCCCATGCAAATGTGTTCGTATGCGGCGCCGATGGCGTCCGTTCCCGATGCGCAGGCGGTCGAAATGACTTGGGAACGCCCGTGAATTCCGAACAGGATTGAAATCCAGGCGGGCACGGCGTTGGCCATCGATTTGGGGTTCGATGACGGATGGAGACGTCGGCCTTCCTTTACCGTGTTGTGGGCCATCAGGATGTCTTCGGCGTCCATCGTGCTTCCGCCGAAGAATACGGCCGTGTCGGGATCGAAGTTGTCTAGCCCGGCGTCTTCCTTGGCCATCAGAGCTGCCACTGCTGCAGTAATTGCATTTCGTGATGCAATCAGGGTCATTTGCCTCAGGTTTGCCTTGTACGGGGAAATGTCCAGTTCGGGATAGGGGACATACCACTTGGAAATGTTCGCTCCGTCGCAGTAACTCGGGTCGGTCTGCTTGATGACGGGCTTCATCGCCATGAGGTTGTCAAAAAATTCCTGCCCTTTTCCCATCGCGACAATGGGGGCGATTCCGGTAATAACGACTCGATGCATTAGTGGGCCTCCCTCGACATTGCTCCGGCGTATTGGTCTAGCAGCGGTGCGATTTGCTCGCTTTGGTTGTTGAAATAGAAATGGCCTCCGTCAAAGACCTTGTCCATGAAAATATTCTGGAAAGTCTTGTCCCAGTCGTTATGGAATTTTGGGTCGACAATCATGTCGTCGGAACCTTGCAACAGCATGCCGCATTTTAGGCGCTTTTCGGGAGTGGTCTTTGTCGGCTGGTACGCTGCTACGGCTTTCATATCGGCCTCAGCAAACCGGTACAGCCTTTCACACATTTTCTTGTTGTCCAGGATTTTTTGAGGCACGCCTCCCAGCTCTTTCGCGAAGGCGTATAAGTCCTTGGGCATTTCGCGGAGCTTGCCTTGGGTGACGGCGTAAGGCGGATTTTGACCGGAAACGACGACTCCTGCCGGAGAATCGCCGAAATCGTTCTGCATGGCCAGTGCGGCTTCGCAGGCGATAAAGGCTCCCATGCTGTGTCCAAAAAGCATGTAGGGGTCGCCTTTGGCCTTGTTTGTCCTGATGTAGTCTACGGCAGCGTCGGTGTATTGCTTGAAATCGGTCGGTGCGCCACTGAATTTGAAACTGTTTCTTGGGTAGTCAAAGAGAAAAATTCGGTCAATATTCCGGTATTCGTATTTTTGTAAAAAGCCGTAATATAAAGAAAACCCCCCGGCATGCGGAAAACAGAACAGTTTCAAAGAGTAGCTCCTTTTACTCAAATGAGACAAACGTTATTTTGTTCAAGAGCAAAGATAGGAAATAATTTGCAAGAAATTGGTAAGTTTGTTGTAACTTTATGTAAATTTATACAAAAAAACAGAACAAACTACTTTGTACAACCTATTAGGCGGGTAAATTAGTCTTATTTAATTCTTGCCCGTGCGGTCGTTTATTTTCCGGCCATTTCTCTGGGGTGGAACTGCCGGTGTTCTTGCTTGATGAATTCCTTGTCGATATGCGTATAGATTTGCGTGGTGCTGATATCGGCATGCCCGAGGAGCTCCTGCAGCACGCGCAGGTCCATGCCTGCCTCCAGGCAGTGCGTTGCAAAACTGTGCCTAAAGGTGTGCGGCGAGACTTGCTTGCTCAGGTGCATCGTATGCTGCTGTACGATTTTCCAGGCTCCCATGCGGGTCATGGGCTTGCCGCGGGAATTCAGGATGATGTTGTCCGTGGTCGGGTGGGTGAGGGGCCTGCCAAGCTCGATCCAGGCTTTCAGATTTTCTTTGGCTTTGCTGCCGAGCGGCACCAGGCGCTGCTTGTTGCCCTTGCCGATCGGCGTGAGCCATTCGTTGTCCAGGTCCAGCTGTGAGAGCTTGATGTTCAAGGTTTCCGAAATGCGGAGCCCGGCACTGTACATGAGCTCGAATAGGGCGGTGTCTCGCAACGGGTTCTTGCCGTTGGCCGCACTTTCAAAAACGCTGTCGATTTCTTCGCGGGTCAGGTACTGCGGCAGGTAATGCCCGAGCTTTGGGCGGTCCAGCATGGATTCCGTACTGAAGTCGTATTCGCCCTGACTCTGCATGTACTTGAGGAACCCGCGCAGGCTCGAAAAGTGTCTTGCGATGGATGTGGGGGAGTATTCCGTCTGTCCGGCGGTGAGCGTCAGGAATTCGTCCAGCTTTTCGGGGGTCAAATCCTTGAGGTCGAGCCCGGTTTCGTCTAGCCAGCCGACAAAGTGCCGCAAGTCTTCCTGATAGCTCTGGATGGTGGCGGGCGAAAGATTGCGTTCCACCCCCAAAAACGCCAAATAGGCATCCATGCGGTTCGAATTGAGGCTCATGAAAAAAATATAGATTTTTTTGAAAAATTGCGTTTTCACCCCTTGACAGCGGCCCATTTTAATTCTATTATTGTGCGCGTCCTAAGCGACTATGGATGATTAGCTCAGTTGGTAGAGCAGCTGACTCTTAATCAGCGGGTCGCAGGTTCGACCCCTGCATCATCCACGAAAGCCTCTCCTCACGGAGAGGTTTTTTCTTTTTTAGGCGGTATGGACTAGTTTACAACATTATTATTATTTTCCCATAACCTTGTTCTATATAAAATGCTATATTGCGAGTGTAAAGTTTTGTTTTTGAGGAATTGGATTTAATGAAGATTGTTCTGCCCGTCGCTGGAAACGGACTGCGTCTGCGGCCTTACACCGAGAATGTGCCGAAGTGCTTGCTGCCTGTTGCCGGTAAGACGATTTTGGATTGGATTGTTGAAGATTCCCTGAGCCTGAAGCCCACGGAAACGATTTTTATTACCGGCTACAAGGCCGAGGCTGTAGACTCTTTTTTGGAAAAGCGCCCTGCTTGGGGTAAAACCCGTGCTGTGGTCCAGTCCAACCCGCAGGGTTTGGGCGAAGCGATCAGCCTCGCACTGCCTTACGTGGATGACGATGAGCCGCTCCTGATTATTCTGGGTGACACCCTTTTTGAAGCGGATCTTTCCATTCTCCATAATGTGGACGAAAATATTCTTTATACCTACAAGGTCGAGGACCCGCGCCGTTTTGGTGTAGCGGTGACCGACAGTACCGGTCGTATTACGCGCTTGGTTGAAAAACCCCAGGAATTCGTGAGTGACGAAGCCATTGTGGGTATCTACTACATCAAGGATACCAAGGTGCTCAAGCAGAGCCTCAAGTACCTGATGGATAACAATATCCGCACCAAGAACGAATTCCAGCTGACGGACGCTCTCCAGATGATGCTCGAAAAGGGCTGCCATTTCCGTACCGCTCCGGTGCAAAAGTGGCTGGACTGCGGCCTGGCCGAAACCCTGCTGGAAACCAACGCCCATGTGCTCAAGCGCATCGACAATTCCGCCTCGGTGAATCTCCCTGGCGTCAAGGTGATTGCTCCGTGCTACATCGGTAAGGACGCTAAGATTACGAATAGCACCATTGGCCCGAACGTGTCGGTAGGCGATGGTTGCGTTGTCGAGAACAGCACCATCAGTAACGCCGTGCTGTGGGATTCCGTCAAGGTGAGCGGCCAGACGCTTGACAACGTGATTCTGCACGAGTAAGCCGATTGGCGTAGGTTTTAAATTTTAAAAGCACCCGTGAGGGTGCTTTTTTATATGTAAACAGTGCAATTAGCCTAGTCTTTTACGCAGCGGACGTTCAGACCGGTTCCCTTGGTAAAGCGGTAGCCTTGAGGTGATCCTGCTACAACTGTATTTCCGCTTATTTCAAAGTGGTGGATGTTGCTGGAGGAGTAATACTCTTCTGGAATCGTTGATACGACATACGCAATATGGGCGTAAGCGGTATCCGCGTTTGTTAGCGAGGAATCTTTGTACCAGAGTCCCGCCATGCGGCGATCGTAATCAAATGTTCCGTTGTCAGTGCGTATACCTGTACCCCTGAGTTTGAATAAACTGATCCTCTCGGTATTATCAGATCCATAGGGATTCTGTTGCCAGTAATCAAGTTCGCGAAATTCGGTGGAATATCTTAAAACATCCAACACGTCGCGATACTCGTAGGCGTCGGGCAGGTGCCAACCCGTAGGGCATGCCTTTTGTGCGTCATTCCAAGTGTAGAGTCTTCCGTAGGTATCGCAATTGCGGTCTATGTTCTGGTAGCACCAGCTATTTGTTGTTTGATAGTTCAAATTTTCGACCATCCAAGTTTGTTCGCCCAGCTGGAGGGTCTTGTAAGTTTGCCCGTCTCGGGTATCCTTTAGCGTGTTGTAGACTGGAGTCCATTCATCACCGGAACAGGTGTATTTGATGTGGTTATATGTGAATGATTCTCCACATGGTGTTCCCTGCATGACTTCGTTTAATGTGGCTCCATTCCACCAATTTGATTTGCAAATATAGTGGCTGCCGTCCAAATTGATTAGTTTGCCTTCGCGTTCAGGGTTGCATAGGCCTTCCTGGATGGCGATATCGCCAACGTATATCCAATAGTATTTAAAATTGGGGACATACTGACATTTATGAATTTTATTCTTGTAAGACGCCAAGGTCCCATTTTGTGCGCTGGTACATGCGGAATCGGTTACCGCGGTTGGCGTTGCCCATTTTTGGTTTGCGCAAAGGTATTGGACGTTCTTGTAAACAGCAATGGCGCTGTCGTTTTCGGTTGTGCATTCACCGAGGCTGTATTGGGCTTCTGTAATGGATTTCCAACTGCCGGAAGCGCATTCGTAGTAACTCGATCCGGACTTGATTCTTTCGCCGTTGTTCTTGGTGGTGCATAGGCCGATGCTCTTTTCAAGGGCGGTCTGTAAGCGCCATGAGCCGTTGTCGCAGACGTAGCCTTTCAATAAGCTGTCCTGGGTTGCCGCGGTGCATGCGGCGTAGTCGTTAATCGTGAGTCTTGTCCAGCTGTATCCGGCGGTGGTTTCCTTGCATTCGTATCCGAGAGAATCCTTGTGCGGGATTTTCCTGACACCGAGGCTATCCTTGCTGCACATTCCGTATACGTAAGAAAGCGAGTCGATCTTTTGCCATTCGTAGTTATTGCAAAGGTAGTAGGCCCTGGGGGTTGTGGTGGTCCTATACATGGATCCGTCGTTTTTCTTGGTGCAGTAGGACATGCTGCTGACCGGAGGAGCCGGAAGTTCGTTCCACTTTTGGTTGAAGCAGGCGTAGGTCTTGGAATTGTAGATGTATTGGGTGTCCTTGAGGGAGTCTGTGCAGGCGCCGTAGTATTCTTCGGCGGTCGCTATACGCCATTCGCCCTTGTCGCAAATGTACGTGCTTTTCAATGTCCCTTGCATTTTGCTGTTGCAAAGTCCGTAGCTGTTTTCGATGTTGGTCGTTTTGCGCCAGGCCTTGTTTTCGCATACGTAATAATTACCGGACACGTTGTAAATGCTGTCCGTCTTGGACGTGTCGCATGCACCGATGATGTATTCAGGATCGGTGGTAGTTGTCCAGGAGTAGTCGTTGCAAAGGTAATACGTGGTATCGTAGTAAGAAGATCTGGGCTTTACGCGTAGAATTTCGCCAAAGCGTTCCTTGCTGCACACGCCCGAATCCAGTTCGATTTGAACCATCTTTTGCCAGGTCGTGCCGCGGCAAATGTAGCTTGTGTCGCCGTAAGTGGCGGTCTTGCCGTTGTTGGCGGAGGTGCATTCGCCCGTGGCTTCAGAAAGGGTCAAAACTTTCCAAAGAGTGCTGTCGCACTTGTAGGTCTTGTTGTCGGTGACCTTTGTCTTGCCGGCAAGAGCCTTGGTGCAAACGCCGAGCTTGGCTTCGATTGCGGTGAGTTCTCGCCAGTTCTCGTTAATGCAGATGTATGCAGCGTTCTTGTAGAAAGTCTCGTTTTCGTTTTTCTGGGTACATTCGGGAACGCTCTTGATTTCTTTGAACCAAACCCCGAATGCGCAGCGGTACAGGCTGGAGTCCTTCACTACGGTTTTCTTTTCGCCGTCGATACAGGTGGAGTCCAGGTCGGCAACCGTTTTTACCATGGTGGTGGAGTCGAAGTAGCTGCTGCTCGAAAGGGCGACTATTTCGTAATCGCTACTGTAGCGGGCAGAAGAACTGTAATACCTGTCGCTAGAGGAACTGTACCTGTCGTAACTGGAGGATTTCCCGTAACTTGAGGAATAGTAGTCGTCGTACAGGTCGGAATAATCCTTGTTGACGTCGTACTCGGAACCGTAACCGCTACACGACGTGACGGCATTCAACCCGGCAAACAGGGCGGCGCATACAAGGGCGGCCTGCAAACGAGAATATAGGGATGTGTTTTTGCGTAAAATTTTGCGCATAGATCCTCCTAGACAAAAAGAATTATAGAATATTTACATTGTCTTTAGGAGGGGGGAGTGGGTGAAAAAAACGCTTGGAAAACGAAAAAGCCTCTCTTTCGAGAGGTGGAATTTGGTTTGCTGAGCTTCGCCCAGCAAACGAAAAAGACACTCTAAAAGAGTGTCTTTTTTCGCGGGATAGACGAGGCTTGAACTCGCAACCTCCGGCGTGACAGGCCGGTGCTCTAACCAAAATTGAGCTACCACCCCAGTGGTTTTGTTTAGCTAGTTTCCTAACCGAACGAGCCAAATATAAAAAGGTTATTTGCGCTTGTCAAGGGATATGGGCGAAAAAACTTGATTTTAATGAAAAAAATGGAGTGCGTATCATCACACGCGGGTATTCAATCTCTTGAAATCGCTGTATGTATTACTTAATATTGTGTTGGTGTTTTTTATTGAGGTGCTTGTCATGTTTGGACATCCAAAATTTGGTGTCGAAGTTTCTGAAAATAACGGAACTTTGACTCTTGCATTACATGGTGTAATCGAATCTTCGACAGCTGATATTTTTGAAGCCGAAATGGCGGCTGCATGTTCCAAAAGCAAGAATCTTGTTGCTGATTTTGACAAGGTCAATTTCATTTCGTCTGCCGGTCTGCGAGTGCTTTTGTCTTCTCAAAAGAAGATGATTGCTGAAAATGGGAAAATTACGCTTATCAATTTGCATGAAAGCGTTCGTGAAGTATTGGAACTGACTGGGTTTACCAGTTTGCTGAATATTGCATAATGATAAATTAATCTCGCGCCCTTTGGTGTCGAAAATTTGAGTATAACAAAACACCCCGCCACTTATCGTGACGGGGCGTTTTAATTGGTTGTTAGCCGATTACAGGCTAATCAGACCTTCCGTATCCTTGGACATGGCGTCGTAGAATGCATAGCGGGCGTCAACTTCCTTCTGGAGGTCGTCGGCGAGCTTCTTGGCCACTTCCGGATTGTTACGGGTGAGCTGCTTGTAGCGGTTTTCGGTGTAGATGTATTCTGCAACCGGAATCGTCGGCTTCTTGGAGTCGAGGATAAGCGGGGCCTTTCCTTCGGCGGCGAGAGCCGGGTTGTAGCGGAGCAGAGTCCAGTAACCGGAATCCACGGCCATCTTCTGGTGCTGAAGCTGGCTGTTGAGATCGAAACCGTGGTTGATGCAGGGGCAGTAGCAGATGATCAGGGACGGACCATTGTGAGCTTCTGCTTCCTGGAGAACCTTCAGGGCCTGAGCATCGTTTGCGCCGAGAGCAATGCGACCGACGTAAACGTTCTTGTAGCTCATGGCGATAAGGCCCAGGTCCTTCTTGCCGGCGCGCTTACCAGCGGCAGCGAAGAGGGCGACTGCGCCACGGTTCGTGGCCTTGGAAGCCTGTCCACCGGTGTTGGAGTACACTTCGGTATCGAGGACGCAGATGTTCACGTTTTCGCCCGTGGCCATCACGTGGTCGAGACCACCGTAACCGATGTCGTATGCCCAACCGTCACCACCGAAGATCCACACGGACTTCTTCACGAGGTAGTCGGCGAATTCGTCGCGGAGGCTTACAGAAGCTTCGTCGGTAGCACCGGCGAGGGCAGCCTTCAGGGCGGCGACGTTTTCACGCTGGGCCTTGATGCCGGCTTCGTCGGACTGGTCCTGGGTCGTGAGCTTTTCCTTGAGTTCGGCAGGAACGTTCACGGCTTCGAGGAGGCTCAAAGCCTGCTTGGCATGCTTCGTGATAGCGAGGCGCATGCCGAGACCGAATTCAGCGTTGTCTTCGAAGAGGCTGTTGGCCCAAGCGGGACCGCGGCCTTCCTTGTTCTTTGCCCACGGAGTGGTCGGGAGGTTACCGCCGTAAATGGAGGAGCAACCCGTAGCGTTGGCAACGACCATGCGGTCGCCGAAGAGCTGAGAAACGAGACGCACGTAAGCGGTTTCGCCGCAGCCTGCGCAAGAGCCGGAGAATTCGAACAGCGGTTCGAGGAGCATTGCCTGCTTGACGAGGTTCTTGTTGACCTTGGTACGGTCGAATTCCGGGAGGTCGACGAAGAAGTCCCAGCACTTGCCTTCCTGAACCTTGATGGGCTCCTGCGGCACCATGTTGATAGCCTTCTTGGTTTCGTCGGTCTTGTCCTTACCGATACAGGCCTGCGTACAGACGCCGCAACCCGTACAGTCGTAGCTGGACACGGAAATAGCGAATACCGGCTTGTCGGAACCCTCCAACTTGAAGCCCTTGGCCGGGGTGTACTTGAAGCCTTCCGGAGCGTTCTTCACGGCAGCTTCGTCCACAACCTTCACGCGGATGGCTGCATGCGGGCAGACCATGGCGCACTTGCCGCACTGCACGCAAGCGTCCGGATTCCAGGACGGGATGTTGAGGGCGAGGTCGCGCTTTTCGTATTTGGTGGTAGCGGTCGGGAACACGCCGTCGCAAGGCATCTTGGAAACGGGGAGGAGTTCGCCGTTGCCCTTGATGATTTCTGCGGTGACTTCGTTCACGAACTTCGGAGCGTTGCCGTGGATCGGAGCGCGGAATTCCTTGGTGCTGGTGACAGTAGCAGGAACCTTGACTTCGAACAGGTTAGCAAGAGAGGCGTCGATAGCGTCCCAGTTCTTCTGGACCACTTCCTGACCCTTCTTGGCGTAGGTCTTTTCGGCATACTTCTTGATGTACTTGATGGCGGTTTCGGCATCGAGCACGTTACCGAGTTTGCTGAAGAAGCAGGTCTGCATCACGGTGTTGATGCGGCGGCCCATGCCGGTCTTCGCGGCAACGGCGTAGGCGTCGATCACATAGACCTTGAGGTGCTTCTTGATGATTTCTTCCTGCACCGGACGCGGGAAGGTATCCCACACGGTGTCGGCGGAGTGCGGGGTATTCACGAGGAAGGTAGCACCATCCTTCGCGTACTTCAGCATGTTCACGGATTCCAGGTGCGGAGTATGGTGGCATGCCACGAAGTCAGCTTCGTTTTCGCCAATCAGGTACGGGGCGTCGATGATGCTCTTACCAAAGCGGAGGTGAGAGGTGGTCATGGAGCCGGACTTCTTGGAGTCGTAAACGAAGTAGCCCTGGGCGTAGTTGTCGGTTTCGTTACCGATAATCTTGATGGAGTTCTTGTTGGCACCCACGGTACCGTCGGAACCCAGACCGAAGAACATGGCCTGGAAGAAGTCGCTTTCCAGCTTGAAGTTCGGGTCGATGGTGAGGCTCGTGTGGCAGACGTCATCGTTGATACCGACGGTGAAGCGTGCCTTCGGGTCGGCCTTGGCGAGTTCGTCGTAGATGGCCTTGACCATGGCCGGGGTGAATTCCTTGGAAGAGAGACCGTAGCGGCCGCCGATCATCTTCGGCATAGCCATCTTGCCAGCCATCACGGCTTCGGAGATAGCGGTCAGGGCGTCCTGGAAGAGCGGTTCGCCAGCGGAACCCGGTTCCTTGCAGCGGTCGAGGACGGCAATCTTCTTGACAGTCTTCGGGAGGGCTGCAACCACGGCTTCCATCGGGAACGGGCGGTACAGGCGGATGTTCACGAGACCGACCTTTTCGCCCTTGGAGTTGAGGTACTTGACGGTGTCACCGATGGTGCAGGTCGAAGAACCCATGGAAATGATCACGCGGTCGGCATCGGGTGCACCGACGTAGTCCACGATGTGGTACTGGCGGCCAGTGTAGCTTGCGACCTTGTCCATGTACTTCTGGACAATTTCCGGAACCTTGGCGTAGAACGGGTTCACCGTTTCGCGGCCCTGGAAGTAGACGTCCGGGTTCTGGGCGGTACCGCGCATAGTCGGGCGGTCCGGAGTGAGGCAGCGTTCGCGGCAAGCCTTCACGTACTTTTCGTCGATGACGTTACGGATAACGCCGTCTTCGAGAGCTTCGATCTTCATCACTTCGTGGGAGGTGCGGAAACCGTCGAAGAAGTGCATAAACGGAACGCGGCTTTCGAGAGTGGAAGCGTGGGCCACGAGAGCGAGGTCCTGGCATTCCTGCACGCAAGAGGAGGCGAGCATGGCAAAGCCGGTCTGGCGGCAGGCCATCACGTCGGAATGGTCACCGAAAATAGAAAGGCCCTGCATGGCAAGGGCACGGGCTGTCACATGGAAGACCGTGGGGGTCAGTTCGCCCGCAATCTTGTACATGTTCGGGATCATCAACAGAAGACCCTGGGAAGCGGTGAAGGTCGTGGTCAAAGCACCGGCCTGCAGAGCACCGTGAACGGTACCGGCAGCGCCACCTTCGGACTGCATTTCAAACACGCGGGGTACCTGACCCCAAATATTCTTCTTGCCTGCAGCACTCCAGTTGTCGGCGTGCTCAGCCATAGGACTAGACGGTGTAATCGGGTAGATAGCCGCAACTTCGCTAACAGCAAACGCTACGCTAGCGGTGGCTTCGTTACCATCACACGCAATCATCTTTTTTGCCATGTGTGTCTCCAATTTTTAGGTTTTTTCGAAAAAATCTGATTTAAGTGCACTTTCGGCCCATTTGAAGCCAAAAGCGAAAAATCCAAGATGAAAAATATAAAGATTAAAGGGAATTGAACAAGGATTTTTTGAAAAATTGCGTAAATCTAGGGGTGTTTCTTTATTGTATATTTGCACCATGCGGCTTTGGCTTACGACATCTCCTGACGATTTTGCTTCGGAATTTGACGATATTGAGCAAATGTTTTCCCGCGGGCTTTCACGACTGATTTTGCAGAAGCGCGGGCGAGGGGGCTCTCCCTATGCCACCGAAAGCGATTACGAGCGCTGGCTTTTGTCGCTCCCGATGGATTGCCGTGACCGCATCTGGGTGCGGGGGACTCCCGATTTGGCGGAGCGCCTGGACGTGCGCGGATGCGTTGCCGAGGCGGGCTCGTTGCTGGGCGATGTTCCCGAAAACTGGAAACGCGTGAATACGGTTGCTTTTTGCCGGAGCTTGGATCAGCTGGAACAGCTGCCGGAATGGGTGTCTGGGGCACTTGTGGGGCCCGTATTTCAGCCTCAGTCGGTGTATGAACCGGTCAAATTTCACGGAATTGAGCCTGTTTTGGGCAAATTAAATGATTTAGCCGGCTCTAAAATCCCGCAGGTGATTGCCTTTGGCGGCATTGACCACGAGACGCTCGATGAAATCAAAAAACTCCCGGTGCAGGGAGTCTCTGTTCTCGGCGGCATTTGGAATTATGCCGACCCGGTGAATGCTTTTATTAAATTAAGTCGTGCAGTAAATGCAAATGTGTAATGTGTGAGGTTTAATTACTCATTTGTACTCTCGCTTCGCTCAAGTACCAAATGCTTGGCTCGGCCATGTTCAAGTAAACTTGACCGAGGCGCTCGCCTTATGCATTTGTCACATCCGTAATCTATCTTTCTATATAAATAGCGTTTCTCGGCTTGTTCTTGAGCTTGTTGCCTAGCAAGTCAAAGTAAACCGGATTACGGTTCAAACGCATGGATTTGCTGTTGTCACGGAACCTTTTAGAAACGATGGTCGTTGTGGTGTCCGGTTCCTTGTAGGGCTTGTCGGGGTCGTCTACGACCATCTTGATTTTGGCTTGGCTCTTGCAGCCGGTCTCGTTCGTATAAACGACGGTGTAGTAACCGCTAAAGTCGCCATCCACATTCTTGAGCGTGTTTTCGCGGGTGGTGGACTTGAATCCGTTCGGGCCTTCCCAGTTCCAGATCTTACCGTCCCACGGGTGCGGGCCAAATGTGACAGAAGCTCCCTTGGCAACCTTCAAGTCAAGCGATTCGTTCCAGCCGTCGTCGCCGACTTTGCTGTACGGGATAATCTTGGTGCCGCTGCACGGGCCTACCACCTTCTTCCCCTCGCACACGCCTATGGAATCGGGAATTTCAATCACCCGCGGTTCAAAGTCCGGAGTGGGGAAGGCCTTCATGAGTTTTGCAGTCTCTTCGGCGGTAACCGGGAGAATGGTTCCGTGGCGGGGCGTGAATGCGCCGCTCGTCTTGGTATCCTGCACGAACTTGAAGTTTTCGAGGTCGGGGCTACTCGTGAACTGGTAATGCCCGTTCATGTAGCAGTCATACATGAGCACCCAGCTGTTCTGGTTGATGAGCTTGAATACGCCCGCGCCCTCCACGGCCTCTGTAGTCTGTTGCAGGGCCTTGCTCGGCTTGCTCCACTGCGAACCGCTGGCGGCTCCACTCTTGGGCATGAGCGAACTTGCGGTCACCTTGCAGATTCCGCCGTCGCCCTCGTTCTTGTAGAAGGCGTGGTAGAACTTGTCTACCGGGTTGTAGACGATGTCCATGTCGATGGTCGATTTTCCGCGGTCAAAGAAATGCTGCGGGTCGCCTTCCAAGTCGGTAAAGTCCTTGTTCGAGTAGGCATAGAAAACCTTGTCGTAGCTGATGGTGCCATCGTTGGTCAACAGCGAAAAATACACGAGCGGGCGACCCTTGGTTCCGTCACCGTTGTCGTAGGTGTCGTCCCAGAATGTTTCGGGGGCCCATACGCGGGTTACGTTCGCAAAATTTTTGCCCTTGTATTTGTCCGGGAAATGCACCGTACTATGCTTCCAGTTAATCAAATCGCGGGACTTCATGAGCACCATGCCGCGGTTGCTTGCCCAGCCTTCGGCGCTCTTCATGTCGGTATTCACCATGTAGAACCAGCCATCGGGTGCGCGCAGCACGTGCGGGTCGCGGAGCCCCTTCTTGATGCTAACCGTGTCGGCGGCCACCACACGTTTTCCGTTGTTCATGGCGGTAAAGCTGTAGCCGTCGTTGCTCAGTGCGTAATAGATGTTTTCGTTGTCATTGGCTGGAAAATACGCAAAAAGGTAGTTAGAGTAGGGTTCGTACCCGTGGATGGAAACCTTTAAAGACACGTCCTGCGTCTTTGCTCTCATGTCGTCATGGACGGTCGCCGTGAGGGTCACTTCTTTGTTTTCACCCACAAACCTGCCGTTGATATGGCCGTCGTGGCCCAAAAATAGCGTGTCGCTGCTTTCCCAGGTGATGGGGAAGATTTCTCCGGCAAGCTTTATGGTGTCGAGGAGGGAGAGGTCGGTATACAGGTCGTTGGCCGAGTTGCCAAAACTCTTGCTTACGCTGTCGACAGCGCGCCAGAAGGGGGCGACATCGACTTGTGCAAAAGACACTCCTGCTAAAGCGATTGCCAGCGGTATAATTTGCTTCATCTCAAAAAATCTCCAAACCTGTAAAAGTATAGGCTAATGACCATCCATAAATATAATTCCACTTTTAGAGGGCGTTTTGTCAATTTTAATAAGAATGTTGACTTTTTTTCCATGGTCCTTTTGTACATTATATCACATGTTGTAAGGGGGAAAACATATAAAAATGTTGCAAAAGGGCTTTTTCTCAAAAAAAATGGCATATTCCAAGTTGGAATAAGTTGAGTTGGTCTATTTGGACCACTAAACATTATATTAGGGTTATATGGAACGGAAGCGCGCAAAGATTTTGGTAATTGACGACACGAAGACGAATATTGAGGTGCTCGAGGGAATTTTGTCCAGCGAGTACGACGTTTTTGTGGCCTTAGATGGCAAAAAAGGCCTTGTTTTGACCGAAAAAGTCAAACCGGACCTGATTCTGCTCGACGTGATGATGCCAGAAATGGATGGCTACGAAACGCTCCGCCAGATGAACGAAAAGAATCTGGTCGAAAATACGCCGGTGTTGTTCCTGACAGCAAAAGCCGATTCCAAGAGTGAACAGACTGGCCTGGACCTCGGGGCCGTCGATTATATTACCAAGCCGTTCCATCCGAATTTGGTGCAGCTCCGAATCAAGAATCAATTGGAATTCAAGCACCAGCGCGATCATTTGCAAGAACTGGTCGAAGAAAAGACCCTAGATTTGCGTAAAACCCTCAAGGTCATGCTGACGAGCCTCGGTGCGCTTGCCGAATACCGCGACCCCGAAACGGGTGCCCATATTAAGCGTACGCAGGTGCTGGTGCAGATGCTTGCCGAAACCCTTCGCGAACATCCGCGTTTTAAAGAGGCGATTCCGAATAACGAATATATCGATTATTATGCGACAGCCGCTCCGCTCCACGACATTGGCAAAGTCGGCATTCCCGACGAAATTTTGCGTAAACCGGCTCGTTTGAACGACGAAGAATGGGCGATTATGAGTACGCATGCGCAAAAGGGTTACGATGTGCTGGTGAATGCCACGCATGAACTCAAGGACCATCCGCTGGTCAAGATTTGTGCCGATATCATCTTGAATCACCACGAACGCTTTGATGGAACGGGTTACCCGAACAAACTCAAGGGTGACGATATCCCGGTGGGGGCGCGCCTGATGTCGGTGGCAGACGTGTACGATGCGCTGGTCTCAAAGCGCCCGTACAAGGAAGCCTACCCGCACGATGTGGCGGTTAAGGAAATTTTGGCCGGTAAGGGGACTCAATTCGACCCCGATGTTGTCGATGCCTTTATGTCGCTGGAATCCAAATTGCCCGAGATTTACGATCATTTTAAGGAAAATCCTTAAAAAGGAGTCGTCTTGTCCCGTAACCCGCTGAACGCCCAACGTCGCCGTTTAAGAAACCGCATTTCCGTGGTTTATATGCTGCCGACATTGCTTGCGGCTGTGGCGATGGTCTTTATCTTTTCGCATGCGGTGCGTGCCATGCTGGTGGATTCTGCTGTCGCGAATACCGAGACGGCATTGCGCGAACGCGTGCAGACCGAAGTCGAAGCCTTCTTGAAGCTGCGCGAAGAAAAGTTCCTGGCTACGGTAAAGCGCGTACAAGGGGTAACGAAAGAAAAGTCAATCAGACCGATTTTGTACAAGCAGACCCAAAGTGCAGAAGGCATTGTTGACGTTTACTATGGAACGACTGTAGGCGACTTTATTTCGGGCCGAGGCATTAAGCTTGAAAGCGACCAGACGGAATTCCGCACCAAGGGCTGGTATCTGGAGGCTTCCCGCAAAAGGGGCCTTGCCTATACGGGCCCGACCATTCGAAAAAGCCTGAACCGTCAGGTGCTTTCGCTTTCTTATCCGATTTGGGACAATGACCACAAATTCAAGGGAGCCGTCGGCGAAGATATCAATCTTCACAAGGTGCGCCTGACCTTAGGTGCGCTTGCCAAGGAAGAAGGCGGCGTAACCATGCTGGTGGGCAGCGAAAACGACAATGTGTTCACCTATTTCCCGTACGAAACGAACCGCGGTAAAGTCCTGCAGGACAGTGTCGAGGATCTATTGCAGTTGGTGTCCGACAAATTCAGTTCTGATACGTTGATGGACGGACGCATTTTACGCTTTGAAAAGACGAATGAACACCACCAGCAATTGATTTTTATGGTGACGCCCTTGAATCAGTTGCCGTTCTACTTGGTTCATGTAAGTCAGCATAACAAGATTGCCGCCAGTATTGACAATAACTCTTCGACGGTTCTTGGCGTTGTTGCCTTATTTGTCTTTGTGTTGATTGCGCTTGCGGCCATCGCTTCGCACTTGTTGTTCCGCCGCTACATTCAGCGGGACTTGAACGATAGCGTGAATTCCAGTACGCTTTTCGATACGCTCTTGTGGAAAGGCGACAACTTTACCATCATTCTTACCAACGAAAACTTCGACATTCTGCATGCGAGCGCCTATGTGGTTGATTTCTTGAACAATGGCGAAGACATGAAAGAAGAAAGCCTGTTCAAGTTCTTCCCCTCGGATGCTTTCAAGAAATTCGCGCACCGTGTGGCCATGGGCGGGCAGATGCTTGCCAGCGAGCGCAAGACGATTGTGCGTGTACAGAATGCTGCCGGGGAAGTCGCATGGTGGGGCATGTCGTTCCAGGCGCTTGTCGAAGACAATGGTGCAACGCGATTCCTGATCATGATCAACGATGAAACGAGCGGAATCCAGAAAGATACGATTCTGGATACGATCATGCTTTCGGGCGATCATTCGATCCTGATTATTTTCGACAAGAACCTGCATATTAAATATATGTCACGCCAACTGGCGGAATTCTTGGGCAAGGAATGGCGCTCGTTTGTCGGAATTTCGATTAATGAATTAAAGGACATGGGCCTCCCGGAATCGATGATCGATGCGATGATCAAGTCTTACCAGAATGACGAAGTCTGGAAAGATTCCTTGATGCTCAAGCCCGAAAACGGCACCGAAGAAACCTGGTTCCGCGGCGAAGGCTGCACGCTGAAGGTTCAGGAAACGGTGGTGGGCTACATGCTTTCGATGATCGATATTTCGGAAGTGGTGGCCGCCCGCGAAATTGCGGAACAGGCGACTCAGGCCAAGAGCGAATTCCTCGCCAACATGAGTCATGAAATCCGCACGCCGATGAACGCCATTATCGGTATGGCGCACTTGATTTCGGAAACGAACCTGGATAACCACCAGCGCGGTTTTGTGGACCGCATTGGGCATGCCGCCAAGTCCTTGCTCGGAATTATTAACAATATTCTTGACTTCTCGAAGATCGAGGCGAAAAAGCAGGACTTGGAAATCACGCAGCTTGTGCTGCAAGATGTCATTGACGAGGTGGCGGCGCTTGCCGAGGTGCGTATCGCTGGCCGCCCGATAGAACTGATTGTCGATATCGATCCGGATATTCCTGAAATCTTGATGGGTGACCCGCTTCGACTTTCTCAGATTTTCACGAACCTGATCAACAATGCGACCAAGTTTACCGAAAAGGGTGACATTACCCTGAGCGTCAAACTGTTGCAGCAGGCGAACAACATGGTCAAGCTGTATATCTGTGTCAAGGATACGGGTATCGGCATGACGCCGGAACAGGTGTCGCGCCTGTTCAATGCCTTTACGCAGGCAGACGGTTCTACCACGCGCAAGTACGGCGGCACGGGTCTCGGACTTGTGATTTCCAAGTCGCTGGTGGAACTCATGGGCGGGCAACTCCAGGTTTCAAGTGAATCGGGCGTTGGTTCGCAGTTCTTCTTTACCATCTCGCTCCCGATTGCACCGCAGGCGGGCGAGGAGCCCAAGTGGAAAAACGAAGATCGCTTTACCAATAAGAATGTGCTTTTGGTAGATGACTGCGCGAATCTACGCGTTATTTTAAGACATTACCTGAACAAGTTGCGTTGCGTGGTCGAAGAGGCGAGTTCCGTAGACGAAGCCCTGGACTTGATTCAGGCGCACGAAGAAGCGGGCGAGGCCCCGTACGATTTGTTCCTGGTCGATTACAGCATGCCGATTTTGAACGGATTTGACTTTGTGCATGGCTTGACTGATAACATGAAGTCGATTCCGAAGGTGTTGATGCACCCGATTCATTTCGACGAAAACGAACTGAATACGGCCAAGAGTCTGGGCTTTAACAGCAACGTGTCTAAGCCGCTCCAGATTAGCACGCTCCTGAGCGCCCTGCAAGAAGCGTTCGGTTACCCGCTGACCTACAAGAAGGTCGAAAAGAAGGAAAAGGGCAAGATTTACTTTAAGGAAGCGAAGATCCTGCTGGTCGAAGATAACCAGATGAACCAGGAATTGGCTGTTTCGCTCTTGAATAGCGTTGGCCTTACCGCGATGATTGCGAATAACGGTAAAGAAGCGCTCGACATGCTCAAGAAAGACGCTTTCGACATGGTGCTCATGGATATCCAGATGCCGATTATGGATGGCCTTACCGCCACTAGGGAAATCCGTGCCCGCGAAGATGAATACTTCAAGAAGGTGCCGATTCTGGCCATGAGTGCCCGCGCTTTCCAGAAAGATACCGAAGAATGCCTTGAAGCGGGCATGAACGCGCACATTGTAAAGCCGATTGATCCGACGGTCTTGTACGAAGAAATGGCGAAGTTCTTGCCGGTGGCCGCTGAAACGCCGCATGCAAGCAACGGGCATGATTCCGACCTGTCGCAAGACGACAAGAATTTCATCTCTTATTTCCAGAAAGTGCGCGACTTTGATGCGGAATCGGGCCTTTACCATGCCAACAATAACCGCAACATGTACCTCAAGATTTTGCAGGGATTTGTGCGCGACTATGGCGGAAATTCGTTCAACCTGCGCTCGCTTATCGAAGAATTCCATTACGAAGAAGCGACCCGCATTGTGCATACCATCAAGGGTCTTTGCGGAACGATTGGATCTACCCATGTGCAGAATCTGGCGGCCTCGCTCGAAGCGGAACTCGAACAGAAACAGTGTAATTTTGGCAATTACAACGTATTTGAAGAAAAACTGCATGCGCTCATTGAAGACTTGCAGATTGTGCTGACTGACATTGCCTCGGAACAGAATGCGACCGTGCAAAAGTCGCATGACCCCGAAGCCGCACAAAAGCTCATGGCTGCGGTCAAGGCGCTGAAGGATGCGGTGGATACTTGTTCTTCGACCCAGTGCAAGCGCATTCTCGACGGTATCGAGAATATTGCGTTTGAGCCGAACCAGGAAGTTCTGCTCCACAAGTTGAAGGAACTGTTGGACGATTACGACTTTAGCGAAGCGTCCGAAATTCTGGACTCTCTCGAAAAGACTCTAGTCTAGTGCAGGACCATCGCCGCGATAAACGCGAGCGCGACGATTACTGCCGCCGCTATGGCGAGCGGGTTCGCCTTGTTCTTCTTTTCGCCGA
This sequence comes from Fibrobacter sp. UWB5, assembly GCF_002210295.1. NCBI lineage: Bacteria > Pseudomonadati > Fibrobacterota > Fibrobacteria > Fibrobacterales > Fibrobacteraceae > Fibrobacter > Fibrobacter sp. UWB5. The sequence continues at coordinate 76,292 of NZ_MWQH01000006.1, forward strand.
ATTCATTCTCGACAATTTCGTCGTAATCCGGAGTCTCGAGGTCGGTAAATTCCGCGCCCTCGGACCAGCCGGTATTCTTGTCGCTCCCGCAATGCGGGCAGAACGTGGCGTTATCTTTAATTTCTGAATGGCAATGAGGACAGAGCATGGCTGTAATATAATAAAAACCGCCAGGCGATTGCCTAGCGGTCTTTAAGCTTTTTACGCTACGCGGCAAAGCCGCATTTCATCCGTGAGCAACAAAGCCCTCGGGTGTTAACCGAGGGCGGTTGCGAGAGCGAGGCGATATCACATTTTTAATCTGCGATAGAGCCGAGCGGTCTCATTAGAGCTTGTTGTTGGAACCAAGAACGTCGACGATCTTGTGTTCGTACATCTTCTGCATGTTTTCGCGAGCCGGCTTGAGGTACTGGCGCGGGTCGAAGTGTTCCGGATGTTCGTCGAAATACTTACGGATAGCGGCAGTCATGGCGAGGCGGCTGTCAGAGTCGATGTTGATCTTGCAAACAGCGGACTTGGAAGCTTCGCGGAGCTGTTCTTCCGGAATACCGACGGCATCCGGGAGCTTGCCACCGTGGGCGTTGATGGTATCGACTTCGTCCTGCGGCACGGAAGAAGAACCGTGGAGCACGATCGGGAAGCCCGGGAGCTTCTTTTCGATGGCGTGGAGCACGTCGAATGCCAGAGGAGGCGGAACGAGCTTGCCAGTCTTCGGGTCGCGAGTGCACTGTTCCGGCTTGAACTTGTAAGCACCGTGGCTGGTACCGATGGAGATAGCGAGGGAGTCGCAGCCCGTACGGGTAGCGAAGTCGATCACTTCTTCCGGCTTGGTGTAGTGGGATTCTTCAGCCTGGACTTCGTCTTCCACACCGGCGAGCACGCCGAGTTCAGCTTCGACGGTCACGTCGTGCTGGTGAGCGTATTCAACAACCTTCTTGGTGAGGGCGATGTTGTCTTCGTACGGAAGAGCGGAACCGTCGATCATCACGGAAGAGAAACCGTTGTCGATGCAGTCCTTGCAGAGTTCGAAAGAGTCACCGTGGTCGAGGTGGAGCACGATCTGCGGATTGGCGCAGCCGAGTTCCTTGGCGTATTCAACAGCACCCTGAGCCATGTAGCGGAGGATGGTGCCGTTTGCGTAGTTACGAGCACCCTTAGAGACCTGCATGATCACCGGAGACTTCTGCTTCACAGCAGCCTGCACGATGGCCTGCATCTGTTCCATGGTGTTGAAGTTGAAAGCCGGGATAGCGTAGCCACCCTTAACAGCCTTTGCAAACATTTCCTTGGTGTTCACCAAGCCGAGTTCCTTGTAAGAAACTGCCATTTGTTTTACCTCTTGATTTGATTGGCGACTTGCATCGCCGGTTAAAAGTTACGGGGCTAAAAATAGCAAATTTAAACTGCTTTGTCACGCAAAATGCAAAAAAAGAAACCCCGCACCAAGTGCGGGGTGACTTTAGTGGAAAAGTATTCCGTTAGGCTTACTTAGCTTCCTGCTGCTGCAGGGCCTTGTCCTGGATCACGAGGTCCACGCGGCGGTTCTTCTGACGACCTTCCTTGGTGGAGTTGTCAGCGACCGGCATGGTCATACCGAGACCCTTGGCCGTGAGTCGATCTTCGGCGATTCCCTGTTCAACGAGGAATGCCTTCACGTTATCGGCGCGCTGCTGGGAAAGCTTCATGTTGTGTTCTTCGGAACCGGTGTTGTCGGTGTTACCTTCGATGGACACGTTGAACTGCTGGTACACAGAAAGAATACCGGCCACCTTGGCGAGGCTCGTCTTCAAGTCGGCCTTGAGGTCGGCCTTGTTCACGGCGAACAAGATGTCGGACATGGAAAGGATAATGCCGCGGGCGGACTTGGTCACCTGAATCATCTGGGACTGCAGTTCGTTCAGCTTGTTCATGGCTTCCTGCTGGCGAGCTTCGGCCTTGGCGCGTTCTTCGGCAAGTTCCTTCTGGAGGTCGGCTTCACGCTGGTTGGCAGCCTTCAAAGCGGCTTCCTGGGCTGCAGCTTCGGCCTGGAACTTTTCCTGGTTCTGCTGCATTTCGGCCTGGAGGCGGGCTTCCTGGTCCTTCATCTTGGCCTTTTCAGCTTCGAGGTCGTTTACCTTGCCGGTGCGGGCCTTGTTGATCTGTTCCTGAATGGCTTCGATAGAACGAGCGGTGGCGGCGCGCTTTTCCCACTTTTCAGCGGTGCTGTTGCGAACTTTCTGGGTTTCAGCCTGGGCTGCGATGGTCTTGGCGTAAGTGTCGCACTTGGCGGCGAGAGCCTTGGTCTGGTCCGATTCGGCATCGTCGTTGTAGGCGGCGTCAAGATCGATGAGATTGGACTTGGCGGCGGCGAGCGTGTACTTGGCAGAGGTGGCGTTGGCCGGAATATCCTTGGCGGCGTTATCAATTGCGGTCTGGCATGCTTCTACTGCATTCGGACCGGCGGCTTCTTCGGCAGCGAAGGAGAGAGCGGCTGCCATAGCGCTAATGACTAAAAGATTTCTCGTTTTCATTACTTGGCACCTCCGTTCTTGGTTTCCTGGTCAAGGATGTTCTGGTAAAGGAGCTTGCGTTCCACATCGCTTCTCAGTTCCTTTTCAACCTTTTCGTCTTCTTTCTTGGCGGCGTCAAGTTCGGCATTTGCAATAGCGAGCTTGTATTCAAGAGTGCTTTGTTCGGCGAGTGCGTAGGCTTCTTTTTCGTCACCGTCGGCCTGCAGGGCCTTGGCAGAATCGAGCTTTGCGTTGGCAGATTCGAGCTGGGCTGCATCGACCTTGGCTTCTTGAGCGATAGTCTTGTTGGAGTCGGCAAATTCAATCGACTTGGTAGCATTTACGCCACCGGCACAACCGGAAAGTGCGGCGAGGGCTATAATGGCCATTCCCGCAACGAGCATTCTGGATTTCATTAAAATCTCCTTTTGGGGGTTAAAAGTCGGTTTTTAATATACAAAAAAAAGAACAAAGAGCTTAGAACTTAGAGCTTAGATTATCTCTAAGTTCTACCAACTTAAATCTTCCAACTAAAAATTTACTTGATTTGCCCTAACTTTGTATATAAATTTATACACGTGTTTGGATTGGAGCTTGCATGAAATTTTTTAGCCCACTATTATGTTCTTTTGCTTTGGTAGCTTGCCTTGCGGGCAATGCTTTTTCTGCTGTTGAATACACTTTGCACAAGTCGGCGAATCCGACTTCCGATGAGCAAGATGCCTATAAGCGCATCACGACTGTCATGGATTCGGCCGTCAAGATGTATAACACTTATTCGAACCTCTCGAAGTTCATCAACGTCTATTACGCACCTGGCGTGCCCACGGCCGAGGCCAGCAGTAACGGAGACTTGCGCTTTGGCGAAAACCGTAGCTACATGGTGGTGCCCACAGCCATGCACGAGATGGCACACACGATGGGTGTCGGAACCACGTCGGAATATGCGGCAACATGTGTAGACGGTGTCTTTAGGAATGACAAGGTTCAGGCGAAACTCCGTGAAATGGATGGCCCGAACGCGGAACTCCATTGCGATCGTCAGCATATTTGGCCCTACGGCCTGAACCAGGCGAGCGAAGCCAAGTCCGAGCAGGACCTGATCAACCATGTGATTCTCGTGGAAACCATTTACCAGCAACTGTTCAAGGTGGCGTTTTTCAAAGAGGGGAGAATCAAGTCTCTCGGCGATACAAAGAAATGCATGGGGATTACCTCGAGCAATGCGCTTGAACTTATGGATTGCTCCGATACCGCTACCTTCGTGAAGATTTTCTCCGTGGGAGACAACCCGGTTACATACTATATCCAGTTGGGGAGCCGCGTCATCGACATTCCGAATGAATCTACGGCGGCTGGCATTAGAGCGGCTACCTACGGTTATAATGGCGGTGCTCACCAGCGGTATGTATTTGAAGGCGCTCCGGTCAATACGCCGAATGCATTCTACCTCAAGAATTACAAGAGCGGACATTATCTGCAGTCGGTGAGTAATACCGTCGTGCAGAATCCGAAACAGCAGAACGATTCGTTCATATGGCAGATTCAGGAAACGTTCGAGGAAGATACTTCGGCTGCAGATACCTCTGTCGCAGACACGAGCAAGAAGGATACTTCCAAGACGGATATTGCCGCAAAGCAAATTGTCCGCACACAGCAGCTCCGGTTGCCGACGAGAACCTTCGACCTCAAGGGCCGCGCTGTTCGCAAGCAGGCGCTAAGCTGCGGTCGCGGGACGATTTTATTTGACAGGTGAAATCAATTTTAAAAGCAGATTCCGAACCAATTTCGGGGAATATTTGAAAACGAAAAAGACCTTCTTTTCAGAAGGTCTTTTTTCGCGGGATAGACGAGGCTTGAACTCGCAACCTCCGGCGTGACAGGCCGGTGCTCTAACCAAAATTGAGCTACCACCCCAAATCGTTTCCGATTTTCGGTAGTGGGCGATAACGGATTCGAACCGCTGACATTCTGCTTGTAAGGCAGACGCTCTGAACCAACTGAGCTAATCGCCCGAAAGGGATTACTTGTCTTGCTTTTTGCCTTTCCAGAGGATTCCGACCGGAATGACCACGAGGTAGGCGGCAACCAAGATAAGCGGTGCAACCGTGAGAGAAACCGGATTGTCTGCAGGGCCAGTGGCGAGGCAAATAAAGCCGATAGCGAGGAGCAACACACCGACTGCAATCAGAATGATATTCTTTTTATCCATCAGTAAGTCCTCTTCTCAAGATTACGAAGCCAAATATACAAAGTTTATGGCGCTTGTCAACCGATTTTGCCCTAAAAAACGCACTTTTTTTATGCGTTTGGGCGCGTGCGGTCTTATTTCTGTCCCGGGTACTTTACGCGGGTGTGGTACGTTCCATCCAAACTATCCAGGAATGCCCGTTCGAGCTTGAACAGTTCGCGAATGGACAGGTTACATTCGTTGAACTGGCCTTCGGTGAAGCGGCTTTCGATGGTCTTGTGGATCATGGCGGCCAAGGCTTCGGGGCTCGTATCCGTCATGGAGCGGCTGGTCGCTTCGATGATGTCGGCGAGCATCAGGATTGCGGTTTCCTTGCTCTGCGGCTTGGGACCCTTGTAGCTGTAATCTTCGACCTTGACTTCTTCGCCGGTTTCCTTGGCGTTTTCGAGAGCCTTGTGGTAGAAGTACTGGATAATCGAAGAACCGTGGTGTTCGCGGATGCCTGCGGCCACGAGCGACGGAATGTTGTATTCGTTGGCAAGGGCCGTACCCTGTTCCACGTGTCCGGTAATGATCTTGACGGACTGCAATGGATCGATGTTATTGTGCGGGTTGATTCCTTGCTTCTGGTTTTCGGTAAAGTATTCCGGGCGCATGGTCTTGCCGATGTCATGGTAAAGCGCCATCACGCGCACAAGCAGGGAGTTGGCTCCGATGCTGTCTGCCACGTGTTCGGCAAGGTTAGACACCTGGATACTGTGGTGGAAGGTACCGGGGGCGTATTCCGAAATGCGCTTCAGTGCCGGGCGGTTAAAGTCCGACATTTCCATAAGCGTGAGCACCGTAGTGATACCGAAGATGCGTTCCATCAAGTGGATGAGAGCAACTGATGTGAGGGCGTAGCAAAGCACGATGTTGATACTTGCTGCAATCAGGTTCTGGTAGAATGCTTCAAACGAAAGTCTGTTGCGCAACAGGAACATCACGCTGATGGCGGCTGCCATCGCCACGACGCCGACGATAATTCCATACACGAACTGCACCCTATAGCGCATGCGGGCAATCGGGGCTGTCGCGACAAAGGTCACGGCAATAGCGCAAGTCATGGCCGCCAAATCGTAGCCGTTCAAAATGCCGAAAATCATGGCAGAGAAGGCGGTAAAGGCAAGACCGATGTGGCGGTCGTAAAGCACGGTCGCCGTAATCGGGGCAAAGGCGAACGGGTAAAGCCACATGAAGTCCAGGTTCTCGGGAACAATCGAAATTTCTACGCTGTTGATGCTTCCGGACAGGTGGTGGAAGACCCAGTAGGCGATAATCTGGAGAAGGGCGAGGGCAATCAAACTCCAGAGCTGGCGTGCGTTCTTGAACATGCCTCTGGAGGGCGTATTGTAGAGGAACATGAAGAAGAACGTGATAATCAAGATGAAGATAAGGGCGTTACCGTAAATAGCGGTAAAGGTCTTGGAATTTTCTTCTTTTTGCTGGGCGCGCTGCAAGGCATCGATCTTTTCGAGGATTTCCTTGGTAATGGGGGCGCCCTGTGCCACGATTTCCATGCCACGCGGCACCATGCCCTTGATGAGCGTCACCTTGTTGCGGGCGTCTTCGCGGCTAGCAATGGTTTCTTTTTCGAGGTAGAAAACGTTCGGCATCATGAACACGAACAGAGTTTCGTAGAAGGCGCTCAAGAGCCCCTGCTCGTTCGGGAAACTCATCTGGAGTTGGGCGAAAGCTTCATCGATACGGCGACGGAGCGGCTGGATATTGCTTGCTTCGACAGTCGTCTTTTCGTTGTCCTTGATGAGCGTGATGTTCGGCTTCGTGTAAACGATGTACTTGAAATCTTGCAGGTTGTAGTTATCGCGGTAAAGCTGTGCGGCCGTTTCGGTGCTTGCAATGAACGTGTTCGAAACACCTGCCTGGAGCATGCGGTTGAATACGGTCAGGAGCGAGTCGCGGGCCTTGGAATTGAGGCTCAGGGGCTTGATGGCCGAGGTCGAAATACGCTGCTTCAAGACTTCGTAAATGCGTGAAGCTTGTACCACCTTGGACTGCAGGGTGGAGTCGCTTTCGCCGCTGGCGGTAAGCTGGTTAATCTGAATTTGCAGGGAACCGTATTGGGCGAGCTTGTGCAAGAACGACTTGAGGTCTTCGTAGACGCGGTTGGTTTCGTCGCTGTTGTAGCCGAAGATCGCATTCACCTTTTCGGCGGCGCGGGTCTTTTCGGCTTCGATTTCCTGTTCAGACTTGGGAACTTCGAAGTTGATGGGCGCGACAATCGTGCGCGTACTCACCTGGCCCAAGTGCGGGCGTTCGGACTGGAGCGCGATGTTCTTGTCGGGGAACATGAAAATTGCCGCGGCGACAACAAGAACCCAGCCGATGATAAAGTGAAGTCTAGTCTGTTTCTTTTTCATATCAAGCCAATTGTCTTTGGTGAATTCTCTATAGAAAATAGATTATTCTCAGCGTTCTTTTTCGTACGCATTCAAGATGTCTTTGACGAGCGGGTGACGGAGCACGTCGGTGGCCTCGAATTCCACTTGCGCAATGCCGCGAATGCCCTTGAGCAGCTTCATGGCATGTACAAGACCCGACTTTTGTCCCTTGCTCAAGTCGACCTGGGTGGCATCGCCGGTGATGATCGCCTTGCTGTGTTGGCCGAGGCGCGTGAGGAACATCTTCATCTGTTCCGGCGTGGTGTTCTGGGCTTCGTCTAGAATAATAAAGGCGCGCTTGAGGGTGCGGCCGCGCATGTAGGCGAGCGGGGCGACTTCGATAGCGCCTGTTTCTTCGTACTTGCGGAGTTTTTCCACTGGCAGGAGCTCGGCGAGGCTGTCGTGAATGGGGCGCAGGTATGGCGCGATTTTTTCTTTGAGGTCGCCGGGCAGGTAGCCCAAGGATTCGCCGGCTTCGACTGCCGGGCGAACCAGACAGATGCGTTCTGCTTCGTGGCGTTCCAGGCTTGCGACGGCAAGCGTTACCGCCAAGAAAGTCTTGCCGGTGCCAGCAGGGCCCTTGGCAAAAATGATGTCATTCTGTTCGACCGCCCGTACCAGTTCGGCCTGCGCTTTGGTCTTTGCGAATACAGAAACGCCCATGCGGTTTCTGAAAATCGGGGTGGCAGGGATGGTATCCGGGTTGTTGAAATCGCTGATGGCGGCGTCTGCCGGATCGATCAACTTTTCAAGTTGTCGCGCCGTCAGGACCTTGCCGTTCTTGGCGGCCATCTTGAGCTGGTCGAGTACAGCAAAGACCCCCGTCGTATCGCCATTTTCTTTGGGAATAATGCGGAGTCCAGGGAGTCTTGTCTGTATTTCAACACAAAAACGGCTCTCCAATAAGCGGAAAACCGTTTCGTTCTCGCCTGAAATCGTTCGTTTCAGGTCGTCCGATAAAGAATAGCGTAATTCGTTCATCGAGAACGTGTCAGCTATAAATTATTCCTCGGAAGCAGGAGCTGTAGAAATACCGAGCTTGTTCTTGGCTTCGAAGATTTCCTTGCGGAGCTTGTGGTTTTCTTCGGTAATGGCGACAGCTTCGTCTTCGGTCTTTTTCAGCTTGTTTTCGTCAATCTTTTCCTTAGGAGCAGATCTCTGGGCAGACGGAGAACCGCTATCGTCGCCGTAATCGTCGTCGCTAGAAGAACCACCACCGGAAGAACCGGCGCAAGCGGTGAACAGTGCTACAGTTGATGCTGCAAGGATCAATTTCCAATTTTTAAAAAGAGACATTTAATCAGGCTCCATTCTAGTCTGTGATGCCTCAAATGTATATAATTTAAAGCAAAAGCGGTGCGAAAAAGGTAAATTTATACCGAAATTTTACCTATTTAGAGGCAAAAAAATGGTCGAAAAGTCAATTTCTAAGCCCTATTCGCAAGTTTTTATATCGTCTGACTGCTACAATTCCAAGAATTTGTACAGAAAACGCCGCAAGGCCATGCTCAAGGAGCTCGATTCGTTCTGTGTTTTTGCAGGAATTCCCATGGACCCCGGAACCGAAGAAGCCTACGTGCAAATCTGGAATAAAATGGTGCAGGAACCGGCATTCATGTTCCTGACGGGAATCAACCAGGCAGGCTGCTACCTGCTGCTCGACCCCAAAACAGAAGAAGAAATCCTTTTTGTGCCGCCCAAGGACCCGTTCAAGGAATTCTGGAATGGCAAGCGTCTCGGCTTTTTGGAAGGCGATAACGAAGTGGCCCGTATTACGGGAATCCAGGATGTTCGCCCCGTAGATGAACTCATGGATACGGTGGTCGCCCGCGCGAAAAAGCTTCCGAAGGGGAGCTACGCATACGCTTACTATTTTGAAAAGTTCAAGGAAGACCACAACGACCGGTTCAGGCACCAGCTGCTCAAGGCGCTCAAGCCTACTGGCATCAAGCTCAAGAGTGCCGCGGCCTTGCACTGGTCGCTGAGATTCCCGCTGGAACCTGAACGCATTATGGATGCCGAGGCGGCGCAAGCGGTCACGAATAACGCCTTCCGCAAGATACTCGCCGAAATGAAGACTTTCAAGAACGAACGCGATTTGGGCTTGAAGCTGGATTATGAAATGCAGCGTGAAAGCGATGGCGATTTGGCGTTCCCGACGATTGTGGCGGGCGGTGCAAACGCTTGCTGCTTGCATTACGTGAAGAAAGATGAACCGCTGAAGGCGGGGGAACTGGTACTCTTGGACTTTGGCATTCGCATCGGAAGCCTGCATAGCGATATTTCCCGCACCATTCCGGTGTCCGGCAAGTTTAGCCCGTTGCAGAAATTGCTGTACCAGATTGTACTCGATTCGGCGCTGGAATACCAGAAGCATGTGCGTCCGGGTGTTTCGCTCAAGGAAATCGGGACTGTTCCTTGGGATTATATTATGCAGGAACTGGAAACCCGCTTGGTCAAGGGTGCGAAGGGTTCGTACAAATTATTGTATGATAAACGCCCGCACGGGGTAAGCCACTTTATCGGCGAACAGATTCACGAAGGCGAACCGGGAACCCGCTCCTTGGATACGGTCTTAAGGCCTGGAATGCTCATTTCTTGCGAACCGGGGCTCTACGGCGAATTCAAGGCGACCATTGGCGGCAAGACTTTCCGCGAAAAAATCGGTATCCGCATTGAAGACGATCTACTGATTACCAAGGACGGCTTTAGGAACATTTCTAAAGATATCCCGAAAACGGTCGATGATTTGGAACGGCTGATGAAGTAGGCTTGTTGCTAAAACCATTGTATTTTCCTAAATTTTCGCCGAAAAAATTTAAAAGGTTACAACCATGAAACTCTCCAAGTACTTTTACGTGACGCTCCGCGAAACGCCGAGCGACGCCACCATGCCCAGCCACATCTTTTTGATGCGCGGCGGCTACATCAAGCCCGTCTCTACCGGTATCTACTCCATGATGCCGATGGGCTTCCGCGTGATCCAGAAAATCGTGAACATAATCCGCGAAGAAATGAACAAGATCGGCGGTATCGAAGTGGACCTGCCGGTGGTGCAGACCGCTGAACTCTGGAGCGAATCGGGCCGTTACCAGGCTATTGGCGAAGAACTCCTGCGCTTCAAGGACCGCAACAACCACAACATGGTGCTCGCCATGACGCACGAAGAAGCAATGACCGACTTGGTGCGCTACGTGCTCAACAGCTACAAGCAGCTTCCGGTGATGCTCTACCAGTTCAAGACCAAGTACCGTGACGAAGCCCGTGCCCGCGGCGGTCTTATCCGCGTCCGCGAATTCTTGATGAAGGATGCCTACAGCTTCCACACCAGCCAAGAAGACCTGGACCGTCACTACCAGGAAGAATACGACGCCTACCTCCGCATCTACCGTCGCGTGGGCATTGAACCGGTGGTGGTGCAGAGCGATACGGGTATCATGGGTGGTAAGGTCGCTCACGAATTCATGCTCGATACTCCGAACGGCGAAGACTACTTGATTCTTTGTAAGAAGTGCGGCTACCAGGCCAACCGCGAAATCGCGAAATTCCAGCGCGTGCCGTTCAAGGGCGACGAAAATGCAACACTTGAAAAGGTTGCTACGCCGAACAGCGAAAGCATCGACGAACTCACCAAGTTCCTGAACGTCCCGGCCGAATCTACCGCCAAGTGCGTGTTCTTCGACTTCGAAGGCAAGCTCATCACGGTGGTGGTTCCGGGCAACCTCGACGTTTCCGAAATCAAGCTCCACAACTTGCTCAAGGCCAAGGAACTCTATCCGGCCGAAGACAGCCTCATCAAATCTTGCGGCATGGTTCCGGGCTTTGCTTCCCCGATTAACGCACACGACACGCGCATCATCGTGGACGAAGCCATTGCCGATTCCTTCGACCTCGTGACCGGCGCCAACGAAGAAGGCTTCCACTTCAAACATTGCAACCCGAAGCGCGACTTCCCGAAGTTCGAAGTGGCCGACATTGCCGAAGCGAGCGAAGTCTGCAAGTGCCCCTGCTGCGGCGAACTTCTCACCGAGACCCGCGGTATCGAAATGGGCAACATCTTCAAGCTGGGCACCAAGTTCTCCGAATCCATGGGCGCCAAGTTCCTCACCGCCGAAAAGACCACCGCTCCCGCCATCATGGGCTGCTACGGCATCGGCGTGGGTCGCTTGATGGCCTCTGTGGTGGAAAACAGCCACGATGACTTCGGACCGATTTGGCCCAAGTCCATCGCCCCGTTCCAGGTGGAAATCGTCCCCATCGGCAAGGAACCTGAACTCGTTGAACTCGCCGAAAAGTTCGAAAAGGAACTCGAAGCCGCCGGCATCGACGTTCTCGTGGACGACCGCGACGAACGCCCGGGCGTCAAATTCAAGGACGCCGACCTGTGGGGTTCTCCGGTGCGCATCGCCATCGGCAAGAAGGGACTTGCCAACGGCGAAGTCGAATGGAAGTTCCGTAACGAAAAGGAATTCACCATGGTCAAGGTCGAAGACGTTGTCGCCAAGGCCAAGGCTTACTTCGCTGAGTAATGACAAGGGAGGGTTTTACCCTCCCTAAGACCCTCCCTTCGGTGCAAGGATTATAAGTGCGGCTGATTTGCTCGCACTTTTTTATTTGCAGTGAAAAGTGTATCATGAAAATACAGGTTTTGAATATCCTAATAAAAATGTCAAAATTCTGCTAAAATATTTGATTTTTGTATCATAAACTATTGACTTTCGTAAAAAATGGATTTATATTTAAAGGCATGAAACCGATTACGGAATACCAAGATTACCGCCTCTATATGCAGGATTATTACGACGAGAAAAAACGCTTGTCGGCATTTTCTTGGCGTGAATTTTCTCATGCGGCGGGCTTTTCGTCGCCGACTTATTTGAAGCTGGTGTGCGAGGGCAAAACGCGGCTTTCGCCTGCGGGCGCGACCAATGTGGGGTCCGCGATGAATCTTGCCGGTTTCGAATTGAAATATTTTGAGCGCATGGTGGATTATGGTCACGCAAAGACGGATCATGAAAAAAAGATGGCCTATGAATCCATGTTGGAACTCGCCAAGAACAACAAGGCGAAAATTGTTGATGGTGAGGCGTTCCGTTATTTTGAATCTTGGGTGCATCCGGTGGTGAGGGAACTTGCTCCGGCCATGCACGGAGCGACTCCGGGCGACATCGCCAAGCGATGCTGTCAGGGGGTTACTGCAGGAGAAGTCCGTGAGTCGCTTGATTTTATGGTAAAGACGGGTTTGTTGAAAAAGAATGGCTCGGACTATGAACAGTCGGATAAGCATTTGAAAGGCTCGTCAGAGGTGATGCCGGTGGCATTGCGTTCCATGCACCGTGAAATGGCCGACTTTGCGAAAGAGGCAATAGACAAGTTTCCGCCTTCGGAACGCAACTTTACGGGGCTTACCATGGGCGTGTCTGCCGAAGACTACAAACTGATTTTAAAAGAACTTGAAGCGTGCCGTAAGAGGATCGCTCAAATTGCCCTGCAAAGCAAGGCGGTTGAACGGGTTTATCGCTTGAATTTACAGTTTTTCCCACTGACGTGGGGGGAGGACAAAGATGAAGAAGGTCGCTAAAATTTTGGCGGGCACGATTGTGCTCAGCCTTGTCGCCTGTTCCGAAGGAAACAAGACTTCGGGAGTGACCGAAGAGGATAACGCCGTTGCTCACAACGAAAGCAGTTCTTCTGTGGTGCAATCTAGCAGCTCTGTTGAGCAGGGCTTTTCGAGCTGTGCTGCTGTGGTTGTGCCGGATCTCTGGAATGGCGCGAATTGGTTCAGTTTTGCCGATAGAGAATGGGGTGGCATGTCTAGGGTTCAGTATCCGGTCAATGTCGGATACGAGTCTAGCATGGAAGAACTCGTGGCGTATTGCGGAGGCATTTGCGCGACAATTGAACTGAAGGCGGCATCGATGCCGATGGCCGGTGTCGGCTTTATGGTGGCCGAAAACGGTGCTGCGACGGACATCTCGGAATGGGATGGCGTTTGCGTAACCTATTCGTCGGACTTTGCGATGAATGTTTCGCTGAGTGTTACCGGTGCTGATGATACGCTGAATCTGGAAGCACCGTTTGTTACGCTCCCGAAAACGATCAAGAACGTTCCTACACTTGACCAGTTGCTCAGTGCCGATAAGGTCGTGACACGTTGCGCCAAGTGGAGCGATTTCGTGGCCCCGGCATGGGTCCCGGAAAGTTCAAAACTTTCAGGCGAAGCGGCTGCAAAGCAAATCAAGGCGATTGTGTTCGTTTACAAGGGCAATTCCGAAGAGGTGGGTAAATTCAACATCAAGGAAATCGGCAAATACGATGCGACCTTGCCTCAATGGAGCGAACCCGTGAATGCGACGGATTTTGTGCCAAGCAGTTCAAGTGGTGAAGCCGGAAACGATGGCTCGCAATGCCTGTGGAACGGTGCTACCGACGGTTATCGTGTAAATACCGGATTTGGCGATGGCTCCGAAACGAGCATGGCCGGGTATTGGTATATTTTCGATGATGCCGAACAGGGGGGGGCCTCTCGATTCGAATGGAACGACGCGGATTGTTCTATGAATCAGGCTGGTTGTATGGAATATCTGATTGATGCTTGTGGTGGTTTTTGCGGGAAATTGTATGTCAACAAGGGTTCAGCTCGAGAGGCGCATATTGGCATGGCGTTCCATTTAGATGACTATGAACCTGGTGAGACACTCCCGAAACCAGTCGATATCACTGACTGGGGTGGACTTTGTGTCACATACTGGTCTAAAATTGGATTTAACCTGATTGTGGGTATCGATTCTGTGGAGCACATTTATTTTGATTTAGACAAAACGGAGGAATTGGTGGAAAGATGCATGACTTGGGACGATTTCGATGAATACGAAAACGAAATTCCGGGTGCAGAAGCCGCAAAACAGGCTCGCTTCATCAGTCTTGAACAATGGAGCGGTGAATCAATGACTGGAGAGTTCAACATCGTGGCCATAGGCAAATATTCTGAAACAGGAGCCTGCGGAGTAGGAAAACTGGTGATAGAATAACCCTATTTTATACGCAAACAAACCCCTGTAGTAGCCTGCTACAGGGGATTTTTCTATATTTTCGCTCGGAAAAATTTCTCTAAGGAGATTCAATATGGACATGAAGAAAATTGCTCTTGGTTCTGCGGCATTGGCTGCATTCGGTCTTATGGCTTGCAACGGCGAAAAGGCTATTGAAAAGGGCCCTGCCGCTATTACCGCCAATTCAACCGATGACGAAAAGTTTGCCTATATGCTGGGTGCCCAGTTCGGTGGCCAGAACTTTACGATTATTCCGCGTCAGATGGGTGAAGAACTTTACGAAGACGCTGTGATCCAGGCTATCCGCGACGATGTGAAGTCTAGCAAAGACACGAACTTCAAGCCCCAGATGATTCCTGATTCCCTGCAGGCTATTAGCCAGCGCTACTCTGCAATCGCCCGTAAGCGTTACGAAGAAACTCGCCCAGATAGCGCTATGATGGCCGAAGGTAATAATGAAAAGATCAAGGCTTACATTGATTCTGTGGCCCGTGCTCAGCCGATTGCAAAGGCTCCGGCTTCTACCGGTGCTGAAGTGACCATTAATGGCGATTCTCCAGACAACACCAAGTTCTCTTACCTGCTCGGTCTTCAGTTTGCCCACCAGTTTATTGGTATCGGCAACCAGTTCCAGACCGAATTCGACGTGGACTACTTTATTTTGGGCGTCAAGGAATCTGCCGCCAAGGTTGCTGATTCTACTTACACGCTCCAGCTCCCGCAGGATTCGCTCAATGCCATTGGCCAACGCTACCAGCAGAAGTTGCAGGACCTGCGTGCTGAAGCTATTAAGAAGCAGCAGGAAGAAGAAGCCAAGCTTAAAGAAGAAATTGCACCGCTCCGTGGCGACACCCTTGCTAACGGTATGCCGCAGAAGTTCAACCTGAAGGTGAAGGCCACCAAGATTGCCGTGGACAAGGCCATTGCTACAGACCTCGAAAACCTTGAACCGTTTGCAAACAAGCCGCTCCTGGTTATGTATTTCTCTGCTACTTGCGGTCACTGTGCTCACGCAGCACCCGAAGTTCTTGCCATGGCTAAGGAATTTGCCCCGAAGGGCTTGATTACGCTCGCTGTGGCAAGCGGTGGCAACCAGAAGGTTGGCATCCGCAAGTTCATGGATAACGCCAAGTGGGACGAATCCATTAACGTGGTTTGGGACGAATCTCGCCAGTTCGGCGAACTCTATAGCGACGGCTACGTTCCGAAGGTCTACGTTGTGAACCCGGACGGCACGTACAAGATGTACGCTGCATTCGAAAGCGAAAAGGAACAGCTCAAGAAGGACCTCGCTGATCTTGTCTCTGGCAAGAAGGTTGAATGGAATCCTGAAGCTCCGAAGACTGAAGAAAAGAAGTAATCGCTTCTAATGTCTCTCGTTGCTGAATTTGACGTAGTCGTTGTCGGTGGTGGGCACGCTGGAATTGAAGCGACCCACGCCGCTTGGAAACTCGGTGTAAAGACCGCCATGCTCACGATGGATATCAACGCCATCGGTCGTATGAGCTGTAACCCGGCCGTAGGCGGGGTGGCCAAAGGTCAGATTGTCCGCGACATCGATGCGCTCGGTGGCCTGATGGGCCTACTCACCGACAAGGCGGGCATCCAGTTTCGCATGCTCAATATGAGCAAGGGGCCGGCCGTGTGGGGCCCGCGTGCCCAGTGCGACATGAAGTACTACAGCGAAGTGGCCCGCGAAGTCATTACAAGCCTTCCGGGGCTTTCGGTGATTCAGGGTGAACTCGCTGCCTTTACGCGCATGGCCGACGGTCGCCTGGAACTCACGCTCTTGAACGGCGAACGCTATATTACCCGTTCGCTCGTGATTACGAGCGGAACCTTCCTTGCTTCCAAGATGTTTACCGGGCTCGAAACGAGCATCGGTGGGCGAGTGGGCGAACCCAGTGCAGATAAACTGTCGGAATGCCTTGCCCGCGAAGGGATTGCGCTCCGTCGCCTTAAGACGGGTACGCCGAGCCGCCTGGACCCCGATTCCATCGACTTTAACGAATGCGACGTGCAACGCGGAGACGATACTCCGTGGCCCATGAGCGACCGCCATTTGGCAGAAACCGTTCCCGGTCGCGATGCAAATTATTTCTGGGGCGATGTTGCGAACAAGTTTGTGCGCAATGACTGCGTGTGCTGGATTACGCGTACGAACTTGAAAACGCATGACATTCTGCGCAGTGGCTTTAAGGATAGCCCCATGTTCAGCGGTCGCATTCACGGCAAGGGCCCGCGCTACTGCCCGAGTATCGAAGACAAGATTAACCGCTTTGGCGACCGTGACGGCCACCAGCTGTTCCTTGAACCGGAACAGGCGGATATCGGTCGCGTCTATATCAACGGCTTTAGTTCTAGCTTGCCGGCTGACATCCAGCTGGCAGCCATCCATACGATTCCGGGACTGACACGCGCCCGCGTGCTGCAGATTGGCTATGCGGTGGAATACGATTCTGTCGATGCCACGCAATTGTTCCCGACGTTTGAGTGCAAGAAGGTGCCCGGACTTTATTTTGCAGGCCAGGTCTGCGGCACCAGCGGTTATGAAGAAGCTGCCGGTCAGGGACTTTTGGCTGGCATTAACGCCGCCCTCAAGATTAAGGGCGAAGAACCTTTGATTCTAGGCCGTTCGGATAGTTATCTGGGCGTGATGGCCGATGACTTGGTGAATATCCTGCTTGACGAGCCTTACCGCATGTTCACGAGCCGCGCCGAATACAGATTGTTCCTCCGTAGCGATAACGCAGAAACTCGCTTGAAGGAACGCGCCCACAAGATTGGCATGATTTCGGACAGCGATTACGCCGACTGGATGCGCCGTCAGGAACTGATGGCGACCGCCCGCACCCGCATGACCGAGGAATCGGCAACGCCCGACCAGGCAAACCCGATTCTTGAAGCCGGTGGCCAGGCTCTTTCGACCGAGCGTACCCGCTGGATTAACGTGTTGCGCCGTCCGGGAATCGACCCCGAGCAATTGTTCCGGACCGCGCTGCCCGACTTGAATCTGACCCGTCGCGACCAGTGGTTCATGTATGCCGAAGAAATCTATGCAGGATTCTTCGACCGGCAGGCCCGCGAAATCGACGACCAGAAGAAGATGGAATCCGTGCGCCTGCCCGTCGACTTCGATTACATGCAGGTGACCGCCGTGAGTATCGAAAGTCGCCAACGCTTGAACGCCCACAAGCCGCTGACGCTTGGCCAGGCTAGCCGTATTCCCGGCGTCCGCCCGGCCGACATTACCGTGCTTGCCCATTGGCTTGAAAACAAGAAACTGAACGGCTAGTGGTAGTCCAAAATCGCCTTTTTTAGCTTAAAAAAGCATAATTTTTAATTGCAAAACCTAGGAACAGGCGATTTTTTTACTATTTTTGCGCCGTCAAATTAACAATATTTCCAAGAGGTCTATTATGTCAGAAGAAACTGAAGTCAAATCCACAGAAGAAGTCAAGCCTCAGGAAACAAAATCCCAAGAAAAGAAGGCCCCGGCCAAGAAGAAGCGCCCCCTGAACGCCAAGCGTAAGGGTCCTGCCGCTCCCAAGAAACCGGCTGTCTTTAGCGATTCCCTGGAAGAACGTTTCCCCGCCCTCGCCGCCAAGCTCAAGAAGCAGATTGAAGACGGTATCAAGCAGAAGATCAAGGATGCCCAGAACGACCCGAAGGTCAAGGCCGCCTCTAAGAAATTCGCTGATAAGTAATTCCGGATTTTCTTCGACAATTTAAAAGTACCGCAGATTTCGCTCTGCGGTATTTTTTATTCTGTCTAGCGAATTTGGCCGTTCATCTTCTTTATTTTTATAGTTGGGCTTCTTTTATAGACAAATAAAAAGAAAGATTGTACATTTGTAAAAAATTTTCAAGGAGAAATCTAATGCGTAAATTGTTTGCTATTCTCGCTCTCGGTTGCAGCCTCTGCATGGTCGCTTGCAGCAGCGGTGGCAAGACTGTCACTCGTATCGATACCAATTCTACGACCGACCTTTCGGGTAAGTGGAACGACACGGACTCCCGCCTGGTGGCTGACGAAATGATTCTCAGCTGCTTGCAGAGCCCGAAGATTGAAAAGATTATCGGCGAAATGGGCCGTACCCCGACCGTCGTAATCGGTAAGGTCCGTAACAAGAGCCACGAACACATCAGCGTCGAAACCTTTATCAAGGACATGGAACGCGCCCTCTTGAATTCCGGTGCAGCTGACTTCGTCGCCAACTCTGCCGAACGTGCCGAACTTCGCTCTGAAGTTGCTGACCAGCAGGGTAACGCTACCGAAGAAACCGCCAAGGAACTCCACCAGGAAACCGGTGCTGACTGGATGCTGACCGGCACCATCAACACCATCGTGGACCAGGAAGGCGGCCAGTCCGTTATCTTCTACCAGGTGGACCTCGAACTCACCGATTTGCAGAGCCACAAGAAGCTCTGGATGGGCGACAAGAAGATCAAGAAGTTCATCTCTAAGGATTCCGTGAAGCTTTAATCGCGACGCGACTCTTAACAGAGAAAGCTTTTAATAACCTCGGGCAACCGGGGTTATTTTTCTATCTTTAGGTCATTCCCAAAAAGATTTAGACTATGATCAGTATTACCAAGCTTTTGATGGATACGCCGAATTACGGCGACCAGCTGCGTTACGAACCCAAGGCCCATGAATGCAAGAACGGCGTTGCGCCGGGACGCGGCCCTGTGGTAGTGTGGAACTGCACCAAGACTTGCAACCTGAGCTGCGTGCACTGCTACGCCCGCTCCGAGGCAATCAAGTACCAGAACGAACTGACCCACGAAGAAGGCTTGGCTTTAATTGACCAGTTGGCCGATTTCAAGGTCCCGGTGATTTTGTTCAGCGGTGGAGAACCGTTACTCCGTCCGGATTTCTTTGAACTGGCGAATTATGCCGCCAGCAAGGGAATCCGTCCGACCATCAGCACGAACGGCACCTGCATTACTCCTGACGTGGCCCAAAAGCTTAAAGATATGGGCGTCGGCTATGTGGGCATTAGCCTGGACGGTTGCGAAACAACGCACGACAAGTTCCGCGGCAAGGAAGGCGCATACAAGCTCGCTTTGCGCGGCATCCGCAACTGTGTGGCGACTGGCCAGAAGGTGGGCCTGCGCTTTACCATTACGCGCTATAACGTGCAAGACCTGAATGCCATTTTTGACTTGCTCGAAGCCGAAAATATCGACCGCGTGTGCTTCTATCACTTGGTATACAGCGGTCGTGGTTCTGCCATGGTTGCAAACGACTTGAATCATGAAGAAAGCCGCAAGGCGATGGACTTGATTATCGACCGCACGCTCGACTTTAAGAAGCGTGGAATCGACAAGGAAATCTTGACGGTGGACAACCACGCTGATGCTGTCTACCTGTACCGCCGTATGTTGCGTGAAGATCCTGCCCGCGCCGAAAAGGTTCTGGAACTTATCCAGCGCAATGGCGGAAACCGCAGCGGTATGGCCTTCGGTAATATCGATAGCATCGGTAACGTTCATCCGGACCAGTTCACGCAATACATTACGCTGGGTAACGTGCGCGAACGTAGCTTTGGCGAAATCTGGAGCGATGAATCGAACCCGATTATGGCCGGCCTCAAGAACCGCAAGCCGATTCTGAAGGGACGTTGCCCCAAGTGCGCTTACCTGAACCTTTGCAACGGCAACTTCCGTACTCGCGCCGAAGCTGTAACCGGAGACTTCTGGGAACAGGATCCGGCCTGCTACTTGACCGACGAAGAAATTTCAAATGTGTAATGTGGAATGAGTAATTGATCATTTCACATCACTCATCGCACATTTCGCATTCGTATGACCGAACTTGAGCAAAACCTTCTCGCCATCATCCAAGACGCTTTTCCGCTGGAAGAACGTCCGTACCTGGTGCTGGCGGAACAGCTTGGTTCCGATGAACAGAGCGTTTTTGCTGCAGTTGAGAATTTACGACAGTCGGGCATTATCCGCCGTATCGGGGGAGTGTACGATTCCAAGGCGCTCGGCTTTATTTCCCGCCTTTGCGCAGGGAAGGTAACGGAGTCCGCCTTAGAGGCGTTTGCTACCACCGTTAATGAAATTCCTGCGATAACTCATAATTATCAGCGCAGCCACGAATACAATGTGTGGTTTACCGTCATTGCCCAGTCCGAAGCAGAAATCCAGAAGATTGTCGAAGACGTTTGTTCGAAAACGGAACTGCACGATGTTCATGTACTCTTGGCGACTAAGAAGTTCAAGATTAATACGGTGATGGGCGGTTCTGCAGCGCCGGTAATCCGTAAAAATACTTGTGTCAGGTCGAAACTGATGGCAGGCGCAGATCGTGCACGAATCCGCATTGCCTGCGAAGATATTCCGCATACGCTCACCCCGTTCAAGGATTGGGGAATTTCGTGTGAAGAACTCCGCGAAGACCTGGATTTGAGACGCATGCGCCGCTTTGGTGCGATCCTTCGTCATCAAGAAGCGGGCTTTGCCGACAACGCCATGGTCTGCTTTAATGCGACTAATGGCGGCGACATTCTTGCGCAAAAGCCCTATATTTCGCATTGCTACAATCGTCCGGCTTTCGAAGGATTCCCGTACACGCTCTACGCCATGATGCATGCCCAGTCAGCCGAGGAACTGGACCGCCAAATTAAAGAGGCTGCCGAATCCATCGGCAACCCAGATTACGTCGTTTTGCGTTCGGTGCGTGAACTCAAGAAAACGAGTTTTAAATTTTTCGTTTAAAAATCCCGTTTATCGGATTTTCATTTCAATTCCGACGCGGTGCCCGGTTTCAAAGCCGAATAACGTGCCTTCGTGAATTTCGTAATTCAGCCCGAATCCGGTAGAAATCCCAGCGATGTTGAAGTAGCGCATAGCGTCAAACTTCATTTTCATGCCGCGGTATTTGTCCTTCATGTTGCGATAGCGCTTGTCCAGGTTCCTGTTTTCAGACTCTTCGATTCGCGCTTGGTAAAGGAAGACTTCGCTAAATTCCCAGCGGGCTGGCGTCCAGACAAGTGATGCCTTGAACCCGATTTCGTCACCGGGCTTGAAGTTTTGGTCTTCGAGGAAGGTATTGTATCGAAAAGCTGTGCCTATGGTTAGATTCTTAGAAACCTGCAGCAGGCTGAAGGGCTCTACATTCAGGCGGTGAAAGCGGTTCTTTTGGGAACCTTCGCCGGGCGGGAATTGCCAGCCGAGATTCAGCCCTAAGTAGGGGAGAATTAGCCCTTTTGCGCCCACGTAGGTCTCGTTAAAGCCATTTACGTGCAGATTGCAGTAATTGTGAATGTAGCCTTCGGTGGAATATTCGTAGCTATAGCTTAAAAAACGGAATGCGCCGTCCACATAAAGGCTTAGGCGCGGGTGTACGGCGTATTCTGCCGAGACTTCCATGTCGCCGCTGTAAATGTCTTCGTCTAATTCGACTGTCCCTTGAACGCCCAATTGGGTTGCGGGAGCCATAACCGGATGCAGGCTTTCTGTGGCAAAACTTGCCGCAAAAGCAATTGACAAAATGCACCCGAAGACTTTATTCATGTCAAGAAATATATAAAAGTTTGAATCAATCAATAAAACGGATTTCACGTTAGTGAAACTAAACAAATGCATAAGCCGAGTGTCGTGACAAGACTTGATTTGGCATGACCGAGGCGAGCATTTGCTACAGGAACGTAGTGACTGTGTATCCGTGTGGTAATTAAAAGAATTATATTTTTTGCGAATGATCTTGTCGACCACAAATAACATCGCTTTGAAGCTGCTTGCAGCATTTTTTTGCTGCATCTGCCTTGCAGCCTGTTATTGGGCCGAAACCGAAAGCAATCCCGAAAGTCTTCCCATAGACGATTCGATGTACCCTTATGCAGGGCTTCCGCGAATCGTGATTGAGACCAAGGACTTTGCAGGCATTCGAGACCGCGAAACCGAGATTCCCTCGCATTTGCAAATTTACGGCGAAAAAGCTCCCGAAAGCGAAGTCTACGAGCTCACCGTGCGTGGCCGAGGCAATTCTAGTTTTAAAATGCCCAAGTATGGCCTGAAATTGGAATTCAAAGACAAGGTGAAACTCTTTGGAATGCCCAAGAATCGCGACTGGGCGTTGATTGCAAATTACGGCGACAAGACCCATTTGCGCAATTACATGATTACGCGCCTTTCGGAATGGCTCGGTGCCAAGTATACGCCTAGAATGCAGTTTGTCGAGGTTTATCTTAACCGCAAGTACATGGGGCTTTATTTGCTCTCTGAAACAATCAAGGTCGCCAAGAATCGCGTGAACATTGACGAAAACGATACGACCTTCTTGGTCGAAAAAGAAGATTCTAAAAAGTTTGATCCGCCTTACGTTCAGAGTGATAACGGTTATTATTACCACATCAAATCTCCGAAAAATCCGTCGCCTGAAACAGAACAGCTTTTGCTGGATCATATAAACGCATTCGAAAATTTTGCGATGCGCCCTTATAGATACAATAGCGATGAAATCGTAGATTGGATTGATCTTGATGACTACCTCCTTTTTTACTGGGTTCATGAATTTTCGAAGAACGAAGATGGCAACTTTGCCCGTAGCGTACACTTCACTTGGAAAAAAGGCGAACCGATTCACTTTGGTCCCTTGTGGGATTTTGACTTGGCTTTTGGAAATGCCTCCCGTGAACAGAACAAGGCGCCCGAAGAATGGTACATTCGCAGGTACCGCTTGAATTACTACCTTCTCCAGAATTCCTTGATTGATAGCGCTGCCGTTGATTATTGGAAAGAACACCGCGAAACATTTAAGGAATTGATTGACAGTGTTCCGTTGTACCGCACCATTATTGACAAGGCTATTGAAAATGAATACCGTCGCTGGCCGGTCATGCAAAACACCGAAAACTGGGCTCTTAAAGATCCGTATGGTTCCTACGACGAAGCGGTTGAAACCATGATAGAATGGATGAATCAGCGCTACCGTTGGATTGACAACGAAATTGGCTATTGAGATTTTTCTAAATTTAGCGTATGCGCAAAATTTATATGGCAGGCATGAGCCACAAGGTGGCTGAGATCGCAATTCGCGAAAAGTTTTACATCCCGATGGATGTCAAAACCGAAGCGTTGAGCCATTCCCCGTTTGATGAACTTTTGATACTTGCCACTTGTAACCGTACTGAGGTTTACGTGGCGTCTGACTGCGAATTGAGTGATGTTGAATTGGTGAAGTACGTTTGTGGACTTGCCGGACAGAATTACGACGATTTTGCGAAATTCTTTTATTTTAAGTCGGGCGACGAGGTGGCGCACCACGTAATGAACGTGTGTGCGGGTCTTGATTCGGTGGCAATGGGTGAAGACCAAATCTTACACCAGATTGGCCGCGCCTACGAAACGGCGCACCAATTGTATGCAACGGGGAATACCCTGAACAAGCTCTTTCAGAGTGCCATTCATACCACCAAACGCATCAAGACCGAGACCAACTTGAGTAAGCTCAGCTGCAACATTCCGTTCTTGGCCATGAAACAGGTGCAGCACACTTTCGATGACCTCGAAAACCGTACTGTGTACATTGTGGGCCTCGGCGAAATGGGTTCCTTGATGCTCAAGTATGTGCAAGAAAATACCACCAAGATTTTTGCGAGCAGCAAGACCTTTGCAAATGCCGAAAAATTTGCAGACGTGCTCACGCCGGTCAAGTTTGAAGACCGCTACCAGGTGCTCGGCAAGTGTGACGTGGTGATTCTTTGCAGCGCTTGCCAAGAGCCTATCATTACGAAAGACGAATATGCGAAGGCAATTGGAGCCGTAGAGGCTCCCGACGGCAATAATACTCCTAAAGGCGTGCTCGATGTCGTATTCGAACGCCGTTGCAGCAAGGTGGCTGAACACCCGGGCGTAAGCGCTAATGCCAAGCGCCTGGTGATTGATTTGGGCAACCCGCGCAATGCGGAAGCTAGCGTTGGTGAACTCGCTGGTGTGCAATACGTTTGCGTCGATGACCTCGAGAAGGTGGTCTCTGAAAATCGCCGCCTGCGCATGATTGAGCTTGAAGCTGCCCAGAAGATTTTGAAAGAAGGCATCGACGAATTCTTGCAGTGGATGCGCATGGACGAAGTCTCGAAGCAGATTAGTGTGCATGCTGAAAGAATGCTGAAGTCGGCGAATGAAGAATCTGACAAATTGCTCCGTTCGATGCCTGACTTGTCGGAAGAAGATCGTCACCGCGTGCAAATGATGTACGAACGTTTTGCCAAAAAGATGGCCAACGATTTCTTGTACAAGGTAAAGGCTGAAAATTCGCCCGAAGATGTTCGTGTATTTCTTAATTGTTTGGACCAGACCCAATCATGTCATTCCGCACTTGATGCGGAATCTCCATTGAAGAAGGAGACTTTCAGTGGCTGATTTCAAACTCCGTGTTGCAACCCGCAAGAGTGCGCTTGCCTTGGCGCAAACGACCATGGCAGCCGATGCCATTGTGGCGGTGAATCCGGGTCTGACCTACGAACTTGTCTCAATGACGACCGAAGGCGACCGCCGTCTTGATAAATCTTTAGCTAGCTTTGGCGGCAAGGGCGTTTTTATTAAGGAACTTGAAGTTGCTCTTTTAGAAGGTCGCGCCGACATTGCCGTACACAGCTTAAAGGACATGCCGGCAGAAGTTTTGCCCGAATTCAAGCTTGCAGCGGTATTGAAACGCGAAGACCCGCGCGATGCATTTATTGCCCGTGGGGGAGCCGCTGGCACCAAGTTCATGGATTTGCCCGCAGGTGCCCGCGTCGGCACCGGTAGCATTCGCCGTGTGGTGCAATTGAAGGCGCTTCGCCCGGATTTGGAATACGTACCTATTCGCGGGAACATCCAGACTCGCCTCGGTAAGCTTGCGGAATTGGACGCTGTTGTGCTCGCCGCCGCTGGCCTCAAGCGCATGGGGCTTGCCGACCAGGTGACTGAATACTTTAGCACCGAGCAGATTCTCCCGGCTTCCGGCCAAGGCATCCTCGCCATCGAAACGCTTTGCTCGCCGTCCGACGAACTTGCCGGCCAGCTAGCCCGTGTCAACGACGCCGAATCGTATGCCATCGCCGTCGCCGAAATGGCCTACCTTAAGGCGCTCAACGCCGGCTGTCAATTCCCGGTTGCAAGTTTCGCCGAATTTAGCGATGCAGGCACTCTCGCGCTCCGCGGCATTTACTGGGATGAATCCAGCAAACGCCTGCTCCGCGTTCAAGTTTCGCGGCCCCTTGACGCCCGCGCCGCCGACTCTGTTGCACAGGCCCGCGCCGCCGGCTTCGCCCTCGCTCAAAAAATCCGCGAACAGTTTTAATCCGGTTGCCCCGTGAATCAGAATCCCTTCGAACTCGTCAAGACAAGCGACAAGAGCAAGGCCCGCCGCGGTCGGCTCCACACCGCCCACGGCGTGGTAGAAACGCCGATTTTTATGCCGGTGGGCACTCTTGCAAGCGTGAAGGGGCTTTCGTCGCGGGACCTGCGCGAAATGCAAGCGCAAATCATTCTCGCGAACACTTACCACCTGTATTTGCGCCCGGGCACAAAACTTGTGGCCAAGATGGGCGGCGTGCAGAAGTTTATGGGCTGGAACGGCCCGATGCTCACGGACAGCGGCGGATTCCAGGTTTGGAGCCTCAAGGAACTCCGCCACATTACTGAAGAGGGCGTGGAATTCCGCAGTCATCTGGATGGCTCGCGTCATTTGTTCACGCCAGAATCGGTAATGAAGGCTCAGCGCGAAATCGGCGCTGATATCATTATGGCCTTCGATGAATGCACGCCTTACCCGAGCACCGTCGAAGAGGCTTCGCACTCGCTGGACTACACGCTCAAATGGACCCGCCGCGCAGTGGATTGGCTCCGCGAAAACCCGCCTGTCCACGATTACCCGCAATTCTTCTTCGGGATTGTGCAGGGCGGCATGCATAAGGAATTACGCCAAAAATCCATCGATGCGCTCAAAGAAATCTCTCCCGATGGCTACGCGATGGGCGGCCTTTCCGTAGGCGAACCCGTCGAAACCATGTACGAAATTGCGGATTTCTGCACGAATTCGCTGCCAACCAACCGCGCCCGTTACGTGATGGGGGTGGGCACGCCCTGGAACCTGCTGGAACTCATCAAGCGCGGGGTCGACATGTTCGACTGCATTCTGCCCGCTAAGAACGCGCAGGATGGCCTTGTGTACACCAGCAGGGGAGTGCTCCGCTACAAGAACGCCAAGTTCGCTGATGACGAACGCCCGCTAGACCCGGAATGCAACTGCCATTGCTGCCGGAACTACACCCGCGCCTACGTGCGTCACCTATTCAAGACCAAGGAACCCCTTGGCTGGACGCTTTCAACGCTGCATAACTTGCATTTCTACCTGCATTTAATGCAACAGGCCCGCGATCACATCGAGGCCGGCGATTTCGAAGAATGGTCTGACAAAATGATCCCGCAACTCCAGCGCGAAGCGGAATAAAACAGCCCGATTGCGTTTTCACGCCTTTAATGCGAACCTAAAGACAAGGCGATTTTCTTGCACTTGGCAATTTCTTTGGGCGTAAGGCCGGGCCTTTTGTGGGTTGCGCCTTTTTGAATCACGCTTGCGATTTTGAAGCCGCTCCAGCAAAGCACTTCTTTCAGGGCGCGGACGGTGCCGGCTGACTGCTTGAAAATCAGGTTGAATGGCCATGGGGTGGTGCAAGTCGTAACGATGACAGCCTTCTTTCCTTTTAACAGTGGAATCGGATAATCGCGTTCGCTGTGGTCCATCATTCCATAAACCCAGCGGTCAAATAGCATTTTGAGTTGCCCGGTCATGTTGCCCCAGTAGCAAGGCGAACCGACCACAAGGGCGTCGCTTTCTTGCACCAGGCGCAGAATCCGTTTTGCATCGTCTTCTGGCATGACGCAATCATGCGTGCTACGGCATTTCATGCAGCCGATACACGGGCGAAATTCCAGCTTGCAGACATCAATGATGTTGACTTCGGTGCCTTTTTTGAACAAGGTATCACCCATGATATTCAGCATTTGGCTGATGTTTCCGTCTTTGCGCGGACTCGCGTTCAAAATGACCACTTTTCTCATTGTGTCTCCATCCAAAAGAAACGTTCTTCTATAAAACTTTCTCCTGTTAAACACCCCACAATCTACAAAATGTCACTTTATAAATAAAAATCCCGGGCATTGCTGCTCGGGAGTATTTCTGAGATCCTTCGACTACGGGCATTGCCCGAAGTTTACCCTGAGCTTGCCGAATGGGCTCAGGATGACATTGCGCGTCACTTGAACAGATTCTTCATCTTCTCAAGGAAACTCTCTTCCTGTGCGGTTTCCTTGTCGTGGCGCAGTTCCGCGAGTTTCTGGTAGAGTTCCTTCTCTTCGCGGCTCAAGTCCTTCGGGATTTCCACGCCGATATTCACGTAGAGGCTTCCACGGTCGCCACGCTTGTTCAGCGGGTACAGGCCCTGTTCGCGCAGGCGCAAGATGCTCCCGGCCTGAGTGCCGGCCGCAATCTTGATCTGCACCTCTTTACCGTCAAGCGTCGGAATGCGCTGAGTCCCGCCAAGGACCAGTTTGTGGATAGGCACCTTGACTTCGCAGTGCAAGTCGTCGCCTTCGCGGCTGAAGAAGTCATCGGGCTTTTCGGCAATCACCACCAGCAAGTCGCCGCAGGCACCGCCACGGGGGCCGCAGTTGCCTTCGCCGCGCAGGTTCAGGTACTGGCCCTCGGCAACGCCCGCCGGAATCTTGATGGAAATCTCTTCCGTTTCCTGCACACGGCCTTCGCCATGGCAGTTGCTACACGGTTTCGCGATAACTTCACCCATGCCGTTACAGGTGGGGCAGGCGCTCTCGGTAATCATCTGGAAAAATCCGCCCGTAGAGCGGCGCACACGACCCGTTCCATGGCAGGTGCTGCATTCCTTGATGTCCTGGCCGCCATTGCCGTTACATTCCGTGCACGGCGTGTAGCGTTTCAGGCGAACCTTCTTGGTGCAGCCCTCGAAGATTTCCTTGTAGCTGAGCGCCACCTTGATCTGCAAATCGTTTCCGCGCGGAGGCCCGGCCTTGCGACCGCCACGACGGCTGCCGCCAAAACCACCGAATCCGCCACCGAAAATATCGCCAAAGTTCGAGAAAATATCCTCGAAACTGAATCCCTGACCGCCGAATCCGCCGCCACCAAAACCGCCACCGGGGGCGTTAAAGCCGAACTGGTCGTACTGTTTACGCTTTTCGGGGTTGCTGAGCACGTCGTAGGCCTCGGCAGCCTCCTTGAACTTCTCTTCGGCTTCCTTGTCGCCCGGGTTCTTGTCCGGGTGGTACTTGATGGCAAGTTTCTTGTAGGCGTGCTTGATTTCGTCAGCACTTGCGTCCTTGCCGACGCCTAGAACTTCGTAATAATCTCTTTTTTCAGCCATTTTTGCGCTCGCTCATTTTACGCAAAAAGGATTGCTCCCTAAAAGAGAGCCAATCCTTTCTGTATGAGGCCGATAACCGGCGACACACCGATTACCTGCCGTACGCTTAATTAGTCAACCACTTCCGCGTCGACGACTTCCGGGCCGTCACCCTTCTTGTCGTTCTTCGGCTGTTCAGAAGCGCCCGGCTGCGGACCCGGCTGAGCCTGGTTTGCACCGGCGGCCTGGGCCATGGAGCTGATCATGCCCTGGAGCTTGTCCATAGCGGCCTTGATCTCTTCCTTGGTGCCGTTGTCCTTCTTGGCCTTGATGTCGTCGATGGCTGCTTGCAGCTGGCTCTTGGTGTCGGCCGGGAGCTTGTCGCCAAATTCCTTGAGCTGACCTTCAGCCTGGTAAGCCATCTGTTCGGCCTGGTTCCTGATGTCCACAAGTTCGCGCTGTTCCTTGTCCTTGGCAGCGTTAGCTTCGGCATCCTTCACCATCTTGTTGATTTCGTCTTCAGACAAGCCGCTGGAAGAAGTAATCTTGATGGACTGTTCCTTACCGGTTTCCTTGTCCTTGGCGGACACGTGCACAATGCCGTTCGCGTCGATATCGAAGGTCACTTCGATCTGCGGCACGCCACGCGGCTTCTTCGGGAGGTCGGTCAGGTCGAACTTGCCGAGCGTACGGTTGTCGCGGGCAAATTCGCGTTCGCCCTGCAGCACGTGAATCGTCACGGCCGGCTGGTTGTCTTCGGCGGTAGAGAACACCTGGCTCTTCTTGGTCGGAATCGTGGTGTTACGGTCGATGAGCTTGGTCATCACGCCACCGAGGGTTTCGATACCCAGAGAAAGCGGGGTCACGTCGAGGAGCAACACGTCCTTCACGGAGGAGTCGCCGCTAAGCACGGCACCCTGGATGGCGGCACCGATAGCCACCACTTCGTCCGGGTTCACAGTCTTGTTCGGTTCCTTGCCGAAGAACTTGCGCACAGCTTCCTGCACGGCCGGGATACGGGTAGAACCACCGACCAGGATCACCTCGTCGATTTCGCTCAAAGAAAGACCGGAGTCCTTGATAGCCTTGCGGCACGGTTCCATGGAGCGTTCCACCAGGTGGGCGGTCAGCTGGTCAAACTTTGCACGGCTGAGCGTGAGGTCCAAGTGTTTCGGGCCAGTAGCGTCGGCAGTGATGAACGGGAGGTTGATGTTGGTCGAAGTCGTGGCAGAAAGGTCGATCTTCGCCTTTTCAGCGGCGTCCTTCAAACGCTGCAGGGCCATCTTGTCCTTCTTCAGGTCGATGCCCGGATTGTCCTTCTTGAATTCGTCGTTGATCCAGTCGATAATCACTTCGTCGAAGTTGTCACCGCCGAGCATCGTATCGCCGTTGGTGGCCTTCACGCTGAACATGCCGTCGTCGATTTCAAGGATAGAGATATCGAACGTACCGCCACCGAGGTCATACACGGCGACCTTTTCGCTCTTCTTGGAGTCAAGACCATAGGCGAGGGCAGCAGCCGTCGGTTCGTTCACGATACGCAGCACTTCGAGGCCAGCAATCTTGCCCGCGTCCTTCGTAGCCTGACGCTGGGAGTCGTTAAAGTAGGCGGGGACCGTAATCACGGCCTGCGTCACCGGCTGGCCCAGGTAGTCTTCGGCAATCTTCTTCATGGTCTGGAGAACCATGGCCGAAATCTCGGGAGGAGCGAACTGCTTGTCGTCCACCTGCACGCGGACCGGGTCAGAACCCGTGCCCACCAGCTTGTAGGGCATGTTCTTTTCGGCAGCGGAGCATTCGCCGGCCGTACGGCCCATGAAACGCTTGATGGAGTAAATCGTCTTTTCGGGGTTGGTGATGGCCTGACGCTTTGCCACGTGGCCCACCAGACGTTCGCCGTTCTTGCCGAAAGCGACAATGGACGGAGTGGTGCGGAAACCTTCCGCGTTAGCGATCACGACCGGCTTGCCGCCTTCCATCACGGACACGCAGCTGTTGGTCGTTCCCAAGTCAATACCGATAATCTTGCTCATAGTGAGTCTCCTATTTTTAAATTCTTGCCGCCCGCGAATCAATCTGAACGGGGCGATTTTTTACGCCCATACATAAGCAAAACCCGTGCCAAATGCTAATAACAGGCAAAAAACGGCCATTTCGTTTCGTTCTGAAACAAGAAAAGCCCCTAAACCGGGGCAAAAAAGGCGTGTTTCATATTAAAACACTCTGTGTAGGAGGGGAGGGGGATGCCTCCCCCTGGTTCGCACTCCGTTGCTCACCACCCCCTCGCCTAAGGGGTTCCACCCCCTAAAACCCCCAATTCTTTTTCAAAAATGTATATTTCAGCAAAACGGAAGTTGAGGGATAGATGATATTTCGAAAGATCGTAGTGACCGCAGCAATCGCTTGCCTAGTTCTTGCTTTTACCGCCTGCTGCGACGACGACAGCAGCAGCTTCGTTGAACCGGAAAAGGAATCTTCCTCTAGCGAAATCCTGAGCAGCGGCGACGATAGCGTCTCGTCCTCATCGACGAACAGTTCGTCTTCTGCGAAATCGAGTTCGTCTACAGATGCCAAGAGCAGTTCTTCTGTAACGTCGAGCAGTTCGGGAACGTCGGCAGGGACGAACAGTAGCTCTGGCGAAGAAAAAAGGCCTTGCTCTGAGGAGGGCAAAACTCAAAGGGCGAATGGGGTAAAGGTTATTTGTCATGACGGTTTTTGGGTTCCGGAATCCTCCAGTTCGGCGGAGCCTACTAGCAGCTACTTCGATATGACGGAACAATTCAATCCGGATGTTGAGTACGGAGAATTCACAGACCCTCGCGACGGACACAAGTATCGTACGGTGAGCATGTATGATGATTCTTTTGAGAGAACCTATGTTATCTTTGCCGAAAACCTGAATTATGGCAAGATGGTGTCGGGCGGTACGGTGCAGGGCGATTCCACGAAGTACTGCTACGATGACGACTCGTGGTACTGCGAAAATGGCTGGGGCGGACTCTATACCTGGAGCAATGCAATGGGCTTTCCTGCCGTATGCGACAGTGTATCCATCAGTGCGGAGGCCTGCTCGCAAAAATTTGTTTATCCCAGTGGATATGGGCAACCCCAGAACTACGTCCAGCATCAGGGAATTTGCCCGGAGGGCTGGCATATTATGAATTCTGGCGAATGGGCGCATTTAGACCAAAGAACGGGGGGCAGTGTCGCCCACTATATGGGCTCGAATGTTGCCGGCTTCGGCAACGAGAATTTGTACGGAATGTCCTTGCTGCCTGCAGGGTATTGGAATCCTGTAGCTCTAGAGTATGGATACATTTCAAATTCTGCGTTATATTGGCTGCCGCAACAATATCCAGAATATGATGATTGTTCATATCGAGTTGCGATTCAAACGAATGAGTTTAATAGAACCTTTAGAGGTTTAAAAACGCAGGGCTTTTCTGTCCGCTGTGTAAAAAACTACTAATTATAACAAGATTTTAAACAAATTAACTAGGCTTTTCCTTGAAAAGCCAATGGGGTCTATATGTCCAAGTCCAAAAAGAACAACAAGAAAATTGCCAAGAAAGTTTCTCGCAACAGCTATAAAATCGAGTCTCTCGAACCGAGACTCTTGATGGACGCTGCGCCGAATGCGAATGATTGGATTAAGGAAGCCGATGCTGCTAATATGAATTTTGGCGAATATTCGATTAGCGCCGGTTCCATGGAAATGGAAAATATTCTTATTCAGTTATATTTGCGCGCGGAAAATATAAACAGAATACCGAGGTAACGGAGTAATATGAAAAATTGTAGAAAAGTGATTGCGACGAAGTGGTTGAAGCATATCATAAACACTAATAATGTCATTGCGAGCACGGAGTGCGCGGCAATCTCTATTATACTTGCTTTGTTTTTAGCCGCCTGTGATGACAGTTCCAGCGGAGCCGGACCGGACCCGGTAGCGGAAGTTTCGTCCTCTAGTGGCGATGATGCAATCTCCTCGAGTTCCGTTACGGACAAAGGAACATCTTCCGGTGGCAGTTCGAGGTCCTCTAGTTCTGTAAGTGGCAAGAATAGTAGCTCCTCAGTGGTGAAGTCTAGTAGTTCTTTTTCTATTGTTGATTGGCATATACCTTGTGAAGGTGGATCCGGTATTTGGGAAATTGACGATGAAAAGTATGTATGTGAAGAAGGTTTTCTTGTCCCTTACATTCCGCCTTCTAGTAGTAGTTCTTCTAGTGCAAAGACTTATCCGTACAAGGATAAATTCAAAGAAGACAGTGTCTTTAACGAAGAGAAATCGTATGGAACTTTCAAAGACCCGCGTGATGGGCAGGAATATAGGACCATCGTTATAAAAACTAAGTCTGCGACATCACCTGAGTTTGAAGTGTTTGCTCAAAATTTGAATTATGGTACCCAGGTGAATCTTGGAACGACTGTTTTTGATGATAATGAGGTTGAAAAATTCTGCTATGACGATGATCCCTGGTATTGCGAGCATTATTTTGGAGGCTTATATTCTTGGAGCGAAACATTTGGACTCCCTAGGGCGTGTGATAGTGTGTGGACTGGAACGACGCCGAATTGTCCTGATTCCATTGCGACGGGAATAAAATCTGTTTATGATTGGAATTATCTTCAAATTCAAGGAATATGTCCGGAGGGTTGGCATGTGATGAATGAAAATGAATGGCGTGCCATGATTCGAGGTGAAGAATCTGCATATAGATCTATATCGTTAGCTTCAGAGGGTGTAAATAGTAATGGCTTTTCTGCTTTGTTTGGGGGTGGTGGATATAACGACCAAAAAGGATGTCGGTATGATCATGTTGGAGAATATGGTCGCTATTGGTTACCCAAGGAAAATTCTGATCAGGTGGCTTTCGAGATTTTTTTGGATAAATCAGAATGGAATATAGCTCGGTTAGGAAAAGTTTATGGCCTATCTGTTCGCTGTGTGAAGGACTATTCCTCATTGTAGATAAACTAAAATCTGAATTTATAATCTGAAAAATTTAACAAAAAAAAGGCTTTGGGGAAAAGCCCTAAGGGAGTTATTTATGTCAAAGAAGAACATCAAGAGTAATAAGAAAAAGTCCGTTCGTGGCAATTATAAAATTGAGGCGTTAGAACCTCGTTTGATGATGGACGCTTAACCCCACCCCAAAATCAACCACCCCGCACCCCAACACGCCGACATCTCAAGAAAAATGCTATAAAAATGCGCTTTTACAATGAATTCGGCATTTTTCTTCCAAAAATACAAAACAGAATTGAACAAAAATACAAAACAAAACTTGACAATTTTACAAAACGAATTGTCTTAATTGGCAACCTTAGTGATCAACTAATTTTTTTTTGGGGGGGGGGGCTTCCCAAAATTGATTCGCAGGGTGTTACCTTTTTCCATAAAAAATGCCCCAAAAATTGCTTTTTTTCAAAAATCAAGTATTGAAACGCTATGTGTTTATTGTGGAAAAATTTCAAAAGTATATAGACGATTTTATAGAAGGTTTGAGCAAGGAGCCTTTGCCTCCTAAATACAATTTTTCGTCATTAACCTTTTATCGAAGTTATTTGATAAAAACGGCCAAATAGAGCAAAAAATGAAAAAATCCTCCGCAGGGGAGGATTTTTAATGCGGGGGGAGGAGGTTATTTCCCGAAATTGATTCGCAGGGTCTGTCCGGCGGCATTCCTAATCACATAGGCTCCGCCCTGGTAGCCGGCAGTCTTGAGTCCGGCCTTAAGGTCCGTGAGCGTTGCGCCAGCGTTCAGGCGGATGTTCCCGAGTTCGGAGCCCATCAGGTCGAACACCCTGTAGCTGCCTGCGGCCCTTGCGAAAGCATTTACCATGCCCGCGGCTCCGGCGGCGATTTTCGGCACAATGCCCGTGGTTCCGTTCCTGATGTCCTCAGCGCTGCCTTCGCTTTCGCCAAAAGCAATCCAGTCGAGGTTCACGTAGTCGCTTGTCACCATCAACTTGAGCACGTGTTCGCCCGTGGTGAGTTCCTTGGTGGTCGTTCCCTTGAAGGTGCCGTAGGTGTCGAAATCCCCGGTGCCCGTGAGCGCGAGGGTGTCGGTAATCGGCTCGTCATCCATGAACAGGCGCACGCCGGTGTTGTCCATGCCGCTAGCGTAACTGAGCTCGAAGGGGAGCTTCCCGCCGGCCTGCACGTTCACGGTGTATTCCAGCCATTCGCCCTTCTGCGTGTAGCCCACGGCAAATCCGTCGCCGTTCTTCACGATGTCCACGCGGTCTTCGCGGTATTCGCCGCCCTGGTTCTTGGTGTCCATGTCGTAGTAAGCCTTGCCCGCACCGCCCACATCGTAGTTCTCGAAGTCGATGAAGTTGGCCGTGCCCTCGACCTTCGCGCCCACAACCGGCAAATTGCATTTTGCCTCGGGGTCGTTGAGTTTCGCCTTGCAGAACGGCCCCTGAGGAACTGCGGTCTTGCTGTCTTCAAATTCCCAGTAATCGGCTTCGAAATCACCTGCGAACATGAAGAATACATCATGCTTGCCAACTGCACCTTCGGCAGGCACGGTCACCAGACCGTCCTTACTGAATTCAGCCTTGGCAACCACGGGGCCATCCACCTTGTCCAGGCGAACCGTAACGGAGGATGCCCTCTTAACGCTCAAAACGGAAGCCGAGAAGGATTCTGCGCCGACGTCACCGAATTCCACGCCGCTAATCTTGGTGTACTTGCCTTCGGTAAGGTTGGTGATGACCGTATTGCCGGCGGTACCGCTCTTACGGACCCTCACGTCTTCGCCCCACGACATGGTTTCCGCTTCCACGCGCTTGTACGGGTCAAAATCTTCCAGCTGGGCCACGCCATTGTCCGGCCACCACTCAATCTTCTGGATGGTTCCGTCGGCATTATACTTCATCTCGGCAACGCCAACAGAACGGCGTTCCTTGTGCTGGAACTTAAGGCCCATTTTATCGGATTTCTGGTGCCAAAGCTGGTAATGATGGCCAAAAACGTATGATTTCCCCTTGTAATCCACAATTCCCGGGTGGTTTCCATTACTGCGGGAGGAATGAGGCATAATGTCGCCCTTGTAGGTCCAGGGGCCCGTGGGGGAGTCGCTCATGGCGTAACCGATGCCTTCGGCACAGCAGGTGGAAGCAAAAGCCATATAGTAATGTTTATCGTGCTTGTAGAGCCAAGGGCCTTCCTGGTAATCCTTGATCTTGGGGTAGGTAACAATATTGCCGGAAGTACTGATCATGTCTTCGTTAAGCTTGATCATATAGAGGTCGGGATTTCCCCAGTACAAATAGGCCTGGCCGTCATCATCCACCCATACGGTGGGGTCGATGTCGTTCCAATGTTGCCGCTGCCAAACCAAGGCCTTGTTCAGAGGTTCCTTGAAGGGGCCGTAGGGACTATCTGCCACCAAGACGGAAATGCCGTTGCCGTGAATGGGGACGTACATGTACCATTTGCCATTGCGAAACACAACCTGCTCGGCCCAAGCGCCATTGGTCTTAGTACTCCACTGGATATCGTTCAGGGAGGCCACAGCCCCGTGGCTAGTCCAGTTGACCATGTCTGTAGACGTGTGTAACAGCCAGTCGTACATGACGAACCCTTCGGCATTGTCCTCGTCGTGGGTCGTGTACAGGTAAACCGTATCCCCATGGACATAGGGCGCCGGGTCACACGTGTAGTTGGTTGTAATGATTGGTTGCTGGGCAAAGGCCATTCCAGCCAAAGCCAATACAGAAGTAACGGATAAAATATTTTTCATCTTAATCTCCAAACATGTTTTACACCAGAGATAAAGATATATCGCGAAAAGCCCCGCGGAATACCACGGGGTTAATTTGTCATTGACATTTTTTCAAAAGGGGGCGGGGGAGTCTCGTGGAATTACTTGCCGGACGAGACAATCACCTTCGCGGTCTTCAAGATTTTGTTCTTGAGCTTGTAGCCCTTCTGGAACACGGTGACCACGTGGCCTTCGGGCACGGTCTCGCTGGGCTGCTGCATCAGGGCTTCGTGCATGTTCGGGTCGAATTCCGCGCCTGTCGGGTCGATTTGCTCGAGGCCCGCGTCGGTCAAAATCTTTGCGAACTGGTTGTAGATCATCTGCATGCCTTTTTCGAAGGCTTCCAAATCCTGGGCCTTGTTTTCGCTGGCGAAGGCGCGCTCGAAGTTGTCCTGCACTTCGGAGAGTTTTTCCAGGAGCTTGCCGTTCGCGGTCTCGATGAGTTCGAGCTGTTCCTTGGCGGTGCGGCGGCGGTAGTTGTCGAATTCGGCCATCAGGCGCAAGTTGCGGTCGTTTGCATCGGCAAGGGCGGCCTTGAGGGCTGCAGTCGGGTCTTCGGCAGAGGGGGCGGCTTCGGCAGGTTCTGCCGGCTGTTCGGCAGAGGCTTCGGCGGGCTTGTCAGCGGCTGCTTCGTCCTGGGCTTCGCCAGCAGCCTGGTCCGCGGCCTTGTTGGCCTCGGCTTCCATCTTCATGGCTTCTTCGGCGGCCTTGAGCACGTCTGCTTCGAATTTTGCCTTTTCTTCTGCGGTCGGTTCCTGCTGATTCAAATCTTCTGCCATTTCTAAAAAATCCTTTTAAAATGCCTCACATTGATATGGTGGGGCGCTGTTTTACATTTTCCGTGCCATATTTAGCAATTTTCATGCCAAGTGCAAAGATTAGAAAGTTGTTTTGTTTTGAAACGTACAACGACTTTTTTACAATTATTTGAACAAAAATGCTTTTTCATGAAAAAAGAGTATATCTTTGTAAATAAAAGTTATAAGAAGGACTCCTTATGAATACAGAAACACCGAATCGTGGCCCAAATCCGGCCCAAATGAAGGCTGTTGGCTTGAAAATTTCATTCATGATGGCCTTATGGATGAGCTTTACGCTCAGCATA
Source organism: Fibrobacter sp. UWB5 (assembly GCF_002210295.1). Taxonomy (NCBI): domain Bacteria; kingdom Pseudomonadati; phylum Fibrobacterota; class Fibrobacteria; order Fibrobacterales; family Fibrobacteraceae; genus Fibrobacter; species Fibrobacter sp. UWB5. The sequence continues at coordinate 113,723 of NZ_MWQH01000006.1, forward strand.
TTTGGTACCGCTACGGCTGAACGCCCTGCCGGCATGCCTTTGGCCCCTATTATTATAGGTTGGTTCGGCAGCTTTGTCTTGAGCTTTGTGGTGAGCTTCGGCATCGGTTTTATTGTTCCGATGGGTAAGATTAACGCCGCTCTTGGCCGGAAATTCCACCTGACTCCGCATAAAATGACGACTCACATCATTGAAACTTTTGTTTCTAACCTGATTTATACGCCGCTCATGACCGCCGTCATGGTGACTTTTGCATTCTTTGTGCTCATGCCGCCCGATCATAAGCCGCCCTTTTTGCCCATGTTCGTAGGTTCTCAAATTGCCTGTTTTGTATTCGGCTATCTCATGATATTCATTGCCATGCCGTTTATTGCCAAAAAGGCCTTCAAATCGGCAGGAATTGGCATGCCGCCCAAGCCTCAGCAATGAGTTAAATATTGGTTACATAGCTAACTTGCAAATAGATTATTTCGGATATTCCCTAGTGTAATAAACTAGGGATTTTTTTAAATTTCACTTTGGAAGTTTTATTCATCCTTTTTATAAGGTTTAATTTTTCAGAAGGCATAATATGTGGAAAACTAAGGGTGCGATCCGATATTTTTTGTCCATCCTTGCGATGACCTTTGTTCAGATGGGTGTGTTCATTTACGCCCAGAAGATTTTGTCCGGGTCTTTCACCAACGTAGAATCGGGGCAGACATGGCAAGCGTTCATGCTGCAAATTTTCTTCCTCGCTCCGTACATCTTGATGGTTTTCTTTGCGGGCTTTTTCACCAATAAGTTCTCGAAGAACAAGGTGCTTGCCTGGTCGGCGCTATTCATGACGGTATTCGTGATTGCGCAGGCGATACTCGTTTCTTGCAATTGCCCGCGCGTGGCGTTCTGGCTGTCTATTGGCCTGAGCTGTGGTTTTGCGGTGCATAGTGCCGCCAAATACGGTATTCTAAAGGAAATGTTCGGCGTTCGCAACCTGAGTTTTGCGAATGCTTTTTTGCAGATTTTTGGTCTGGGAGGCATCATTTGCGCCTCTTGGCTTGCCGTGGTGGGCGTGAACCTGATTAACCTGGAGTCGCTGCATTCTTATGCGGCCGTGAATTTCATTACCAGCAAGTCCATTGTAATTCCCTGGATTTTGGCCAGTGTAGCCGTCCTCGGTACGGTGGCCAGTTTCTTGGTGCCCAAGGTCAAGTACGAAAACCCGAACGTGAATATCGAAAACGTCAAGAAGCACTTGAGCTTGGGTTGGCGCGTGCCGACACTCCGTGCCTCGATTATCGCACTTTCGATGTTCTGGGCCTTGGCCCAGGTGTTCGTGCTCATGTATCAGGACGTTTCGGGTTCCAACGATATCGATACGATCCAGAATTACCTGGCATTTGCAATTGCCGGTTTGATGGTGGGCTCCATTATTGCCGCCACCAAATCCCGCGACTTTATTGAAACGGGCTTTATCCCGATGGGCATGATTGGCGTGTCCGTGTGCATGTTCCTGGTGCCGTTCTTTGTGCACCCGGTGGCTCTTGTGGTGCTTTATTCATTGACTGGTGTGTTCGGAGGCCTGTTCCTGGTGCCGGTGAATGCCCTGTTGCAATATAATACGCGCCCAAACAACTCGGGCTCGGTGCTTGCGCTAGCGAACATGATCCAGGCAATCGTGCTGATTGTATTCCTGTTCCTATTCTCGGCTTTCGTGCGTTACACCGATATCGAACCGCAGCGTTACTTCCTTGGTATCGCCATTATTTCGATGCTCGTGTTCGTATGGACGATTTCGAACTTGCCGCAGGCATTGCTCCGTTCGATGCTGAAGCTCGTGTTCAACCGCTACAAAATCCGCGTTTTGGGCGTGCAGAACATTCCGAACGAAGGTCCGGTGCTTTTGGTAGGCAACCATCACAGCTTTATTGACTGGGCCATGCTCCAGATGGCATCTCCGCGAGCTCTTTGCATTGCAAGCAACAAGGACCACTTTGAAAGATGGTATTTGCGTGCCGTGTTGAAGCGCTTGGGCATGATCCGTATTGACAACAATAATCCCAAAGAGGCAATGGACAAAATCCACGAAGCCCTCTTGGCGGGCAAGGCCGTGGTGATTTTCCCGACGGGCGAAGTGTCCAAGTCCCCGCATGTGGAACCGTTCACTATCGACTATTCGTCGGCCGTAGACGATACCCACGCCATGATTATCCCGTTCTATATTCAGGGCCTGTGGGGGTCAAACTATAGTTACAGTGGCTCCGATATGTATGGAGCCTCTGCTGAACGTGCGGTAACAGTTGCCTTTGGCAAGGCGATTCCCGCCAATACGCCGCCTAACGAAATTCGTGCCATTGTCCGTCAAATCTCGATTGATGCCTGGAAATATGCGGTCAAGTTCGTGCGCCCGATTGCGGCCTCTTGGATTCGCACCTGCAAGCGCTATGTGAAGCATGGTCCGGCAATCTATAATACCGATGGCGGCCACTTCTCGGGTTACAAGTTGATGGGTGCCGTGATGGCATTCCGCGGGCTATTGAAGCATAAGCTGGACAAGGACGAACAGAACATCGGCATTATGCTTCCGCCGAGCCCTGCCGGCGTGATTGTGAACCTGGTGCTCTGGGTCATGGGCAAGACGAACGTGAACCTGAATTACACTTCGTCTGTAGATAACGTGAAGTATTGCTGCGAAAAGGCTGATGTCAAGACCGTTATTTCGAGTAAGCAGTTTATCCAGAAGCTCAAGGGTCGCGGAAACGACTATTCTAAAGTTGCCTCGGACAAGGTCCGTATTCTTTACGCTGAAGACCTGATGAAAGAAATCCCGAAGGCAAAGATTGCTGCCCTCCTGGTGACCTGCATTATATTGCCCTCTTGGCTTATCCGCTGTATTTTCTGCAAGCGCACAAGCATCGACGATACCGCCGTAATCGTGTTCAGTTCGGGTTCCGAAGGTACGCCGAAGGGGGTATTGCTGAGCCACCGCAACCTGATGGGTAATATCCAGCAGCTCGCTTGTATTTTGAATGTGAGCCGTGGCGACGTGATGCTTTCGGAACTTCCGCTGTTCCATAGCTTTGGTTTGACAGTCACGACACTTTTGAACCTGACCGAAGGTTGCCCGATTGTAGCCGTGGCAGACCCGACGGACGTGAAGACGATGGCCCGCGTGTGTGCCGAATTCCATGTGACCTGCATGGTGGCGACCCCGACCTTCTTGCGAGCATTCACCGTAAGCCGCTATGTGCATCCGCTCGTGTTCAAGTACGTGCGCGTGATTATTGCCGGTGCTGAAGCCTTGCGCCCCGAACTTGCAACCGCATTCCGCCTCAAGTTCGGTAAGGAAATCTACGAAGGCTACGGCTGTACCGAAACGGCTCCGGTGGCCTCGGTAAATACTGAAAATACGCTTCGTAACGACTATATGACGCTCCAAGTGAACAACAAGCCTGGTACGGTGGGACCGGCCCTGCCTGGAACCCAATTCCTGATTGTTGACCCCGATACGAACATTCCGCTCCCGACAGGCGAGGCGGGCATGATTTTGATCGGTGGCTGCCAGGTGATGCAGGGTTACTTGAAGGACCAGGAACGTACCGACAGCGTCATCGTGAAGATTAACGGTATCCGTTACTACCGCACTGGCGACAAGGGCTACCTCGACGAAGACGGATTCTTAACGATTGTGGACCGCTACAGCCGATTTGCAAAGCTCGGTGGCGAAATGGTAAGCCTCGGTGCCGTCGAAAAGAAGATTCAGGATACACCGGTCTTGGAAGGCTGCGATTACCTCGTGACAACGATTCCGGACTCGGCAAAGGGCGAAAAGATTGTGCTCCTTTACCAGGGCGAAAAAGACCCGAAGGACGTGCTTTCGGAACTGCGCGCAAGCAACTTCCCGCCGATTATGTTGCCTTCGCTTGCATTCCAGGTCGAAAAAGTGCCTAAGCTCGGTACGGGCAAGGCCGACTTTACTACCGCGAAAAAGCTCGCCAAGGAACTTGCTGGTGTAAAATAATGCGAACAAATGTGAAATGTGGAATGAGTAATGGATAATTTTGTAATTTAACATCACACATCTCACATCACACATCATAAATCGCTTATGAATTTTGAACAGAAAAACACTGGTTTAACCCCGATTCGTACAGCACGAGTGATTTCATCACTGATTGCCCTGGTGGGTATGGTTTTCCTGTTCTTGGAACGAATGCTTTCTGCGGTGCTGGAAATGGCGTCCGAAGGCGTTCAGCTCGGCCTTACTCGCTATGACAGCTTTACTGGCCGAATGGCGCTCCAGAATTTTGCCGAAGACCGCCAACTGTTCAAAATGCTTCAAGATGTTCAGGAATTGCTTCCTTCGGCGGAATCTGCCCTGGCCGTTTTCTTGTTTATTGCAATCGTGTTGCTCGCCATCGCATTGGTGGGACTCGCTTTGCCTAGGCTGTTGGTGCATGTTCTTGTGGCCATCAAGCTCCTTAAATGGGAATCTGATGGTACCGAAGAAGAAGGCGAAGAGACGTCTTTCCGTGAAATTTTGACCAAAATCGGTGAAATCCCGCTCAAAAAGCTTGCGATTCCTGCCGCCGTGATTGTCGTTTTGGTGGGCGGTTTCGCAGGGATTCGTAGTTGCCAGGAATCTGCAAAGCTTGCTTCTGTCGATTCCGCTGTCGAAGACTTGGAACAGCATACCCTAGACTATATCAAGGCACAAAAGGCCTATTTTGGCAGGACCAAGACTGTTGGAGGGCCAAAGGCCTTGCAATTGCCGGACACCTCGTCTTCGGACTACTTTGAATACAAAGTGACTGGTGCGCGCTATACCGCCATTTCGAGAGTGCCTATCGAGAATTGCCCTGCAGGCACCAAATGGAGCGTGTATTCCGAAGCAAAGGGCGTTTTTACCAAGGAATTGGCACTTTACAGGCAACCTCCCAAGGTTCCGGCCTGCATAAGCATTACGCCGAACTACAAGAATATTGGCCGCCCCGAAAAGAACAAGAAAGTCGAAGATCCGAAGGCAAAAGACCAGAAAACCAAGGATTCGACTGCCAAAGACCAAAAGGCAAAAGAACCCGAAAAGAAGTAATTCTGGCGTTGAACCTTGTTCACCGACATAATGTTTAATTTCATATACAAAGGCTCGTTTTAGTTAAACGAGCTTATATTTATTTATATCGCCCATGTGGGTGTGTTGTTTGGGAAAAATGTATGAAAATCAATCATGGTATAAATTTTGCCATGGCGGTATTTTGCGCAGGTGCCGTAAGCGCGAACGCCGCCATTGAATGGGTAAACCAGTGCACCAGTAACGGCTTTACGCTGATTGCCGAATCGGATCATTTTGAGGTCTGCAAGAAGCCTACGACTGACGATGGCCAAGCGAACAACGTCTCGATTCCGAATGCGGATGCGCAGGGCGTGCTCACGTCGCTCGAAAAAGTTTATTCTTTCTATATCGATTCGCTCGGCTGGATGCTTCCGTTCCCGAAAAGCCCCGATAAAAAACTCAAGAGCAACATTTATGTGTTCGACAATTCCGTGATGGCGGCGCTCTACGGCGGGCAGGACTACGTGAAAGGCTTGAACAATGAATTCGGCCCCGGAATGTGGATTGGCGTGGGCTCGCTGAAGGATTACTGGGGCACGTCGCATGAGTTCGCACATGGCCTGCAAGGGGTTGCGGGCTGGATGGGTAACAATAGCCATTCGGGCTGGTTTGCCGAAAGCCATGCGAACTGGATGGCGCACCAGTACAATCCGAATGACGCCCATTGCTCGGAATACCTGATTAATTATCCGTACCTGTATTACGGTTCTACGCGTGACCGCTACTGCAACTGGCAGTTCCTGGAACACCTCAAGGAAGAATTCGGCGGCGGTCACAAGGGTGCCCACGAGGTGAACCGTATTTGGATGGAATCGATCCGCGATGGCGAAGACGGCCGCATGGAGCAGACGCCGTTTAGTGCGATGATGATGGTTTACGGTTGGACGCTCGATAGCTTGAACCAGCAGTTCGGCAAGTTCGCGATGAAGAACGCGACGCTCGAGTATGCACCCGCAAAGAAGGCTTTGTATAAAAAATCCTATGGCGACTATGAATTCAAGACGCGTCGTGACGCCAGTTGGGGCGACAATTACCGCAGGCACACGCGCGTGACCATGTTGAACAAGATGGAATGCGTGGCGGGCGAGGAGTGCGCGGACCGCTACATTTCGCCGAGTTATTGGGCGCCACAGCGCTGGGGCTACAACCTAGTGCGAATCTATCCGGATTCTGCAGGAAAGGTAACGGTCAAATTCCGCGGAATCGCGCAGGACAAGCCGGCCGTGAATGGCTACACTTGCTTTGGCGATAATACGGACTACTACAAGGGCAAAACGTACAAATGGTGCAATTACGCGCCCGACAAGCTGCCGGACCCGGCCTCGGGCTGGACGGTCGGGCTAGTCGCGGAGGGCGCGGACGGAACGCCCCGTTACAGCGAGATGAAGCACGGGACCGGATTCAATCTCGACATCGAGACGAAGGCAAACGACAAGGCATTGTGGCTTGCCGTGACGGCGACTCCGACCGAGATGCAGACGATTTTGTGGGACCAGTTCTACTACAGCGTTTACCGCTACCCGTACATGATCGAGGTGGTAAACGGTGCTCCCGAAGGCTACAATAAGGACTTCTGGAAACCCGCAAATTCAAGCGGATATACGAAACACAGCAACGGCGGCGGCCTCGTGAGTAGCAAGGCGAAAGTAGACGCCTCCGTGTACGTGGGTCCCGATGCGGTCGTGAACGGTGGCACCGTTTCTGGAAACGCCCGCATCGAAGACTTCGCGGTCGTAGACGGTGGAACCATTAGCGGGAATGCCGTAGTCCGCGGGCGCGCACTCGTGACTGCAGGTACCATTGGCGACGATGCCGTGCTCGAAGAAGACGCGTGGCTTGTAAGCGGGAGCATTAGCGGCAAGGCAAAGGTCGGCGCGCTTTCGATTATCGTGAATACGACCGTGACCGACAATGCTCAAGTCTATGGCGTGATGTGGGCATTAAACGGCAAAAAGTTGAGCGGAACTGCTCAACTCCGCGGCGACCTCGAAAACAACTTCGACAAGGAACTCACGAAGGGGATCTTCTACGGCATGGTCGACAACGGAATGCTTAACAATGCAAACTACGGCGCAAACCTTACGACTCCGCCAACCGACGCAACCGCAAGCCTGGATAAGGCCGTATGGTATGCCGTGGCCGACGATTCGACTGAAACGGGTCCTTCTAAATTAATCAATACTCAAAGCCTGCGCCTGAATCTCGCGGACAATGCTTTCGATGTGTTCAATTTGAACGGCAAGCACCTGGGTGTCGTTAAAAACGGAACTCAAGGTCAAATTTCGCTGCAAGAATCTTTGCGCAAGGCGGGCCTGAACGCGGGCACATACCTTATTCGCGGCAAGGAATCTAATAAAATGCTCCGCGTGAACTTGCGTTAAACGGGGTTTTAGGGGTGCCCCCTAGGAGAGGAGGGTAGCGAACAACGCAGTGTGAGCGAGGGGGGAGTCTTTCCCCTTTGTTCATTTTTTGTTATAATAATGGTTAGCATAAGAAGGGGAGCGTCGAATGCTAAAAATTGTCCTCATAGCACTGGCTTTGTTCAGTGCGGCGAGCTTTGCGCAGGATCCAAACCTGCACATTTATCTCGCATATGGACAATCCAATATGCAAGGTGTAGCACCCTACATCGATGCCGATTTTGAAACAAATCCCCGTTTTTTGGTACTTCGTGCCGCTGATTTTTCGGACCAGAAGGTTGGCGAATTTTATTTGGCAAAGCCTCCTATGGGAAACAGCCAATCTATGGTTGGTATTTCTGATTTCTTTGGCCGCAAGATGGTCGAGGAACTCCCGGATTCTATCACCGTAGCCGTCGCAAATGTCGCTATTGGCGGACAAAGTATTGACTTGTTCGACAAAGACCGCAGTTCGGCCTATTTAGAGAAAATGAGAAGTCAAGGAACCACTTGGTGGTGGATTCCGCTTTTGAACGAATATGGGGGAGACGTTTACAAGCGCCTTGTCGAAGTGGGTAAAATTGCAAAAGAGAAAGGCGTTATCAAGGGATTCCTTTTCCACCAGGGCGAAGCGGATTACAACGTGCCCGATTGGCCTCATAGAGTAAAAAAGGTTTATTACGACCTCCTTTACGATTTGAATCTTGACCCTAAAAAGACGCCCATTTTGATTGGCGAACTTGCACCCACAGGCGATTTTGGATGGCGGAACATTACCGTAAAAATGGCGGCAGGAATGATTCCGAACGGACATTTGATTTCGGCTGAAGGTTGCTCCGTTCAAAAGGAAACCGACCCCGTAACGCATGAAACCTTCCTATTGCATTATACCCGCGAAGGGTACAAAATCCTAGGTGAACGTTACGCTGAAAAAATGCTTGAACTCCTTGAGGAACAAGCGGTATCCGATTCCCTTGAAAAAATGTACCATAAGGAATTCGTGAAACCGAAATTGTACTACGATGTCAGGAAGCATGCGGTTTTTATCCACCTTAAAAAACATGGGAAAAATTATAGCTATAAACTAATGGGGCGTAGAAAGAACGAATAAATGCATTTTTGTACAAATGCAAACTCCATTTTTCATTTGCATTTGTTATCTTGGTTTTGTTTGGTGTGGAAAAAAAAGAGGTTTACATGTTTGGAAAATCCCTGTTTTTGACGACGGCGCTTTGTGTCGCCGCCTTGGCTCAAGACCCTAATCTGCATATCTACCTGGCCTACGGACAATCGAATATGTCGGGGCAGGCAACAGTGACCGATGCGGATCGTCAAACAAATCCGCGGTTCCAGGTACTGCGTGCAGGAAACCATTCCGGGCAAACCGTGGGCGAGTTTTACCCGGCGGCACCCCCGATGGGGCATAGCGGTTCCAAGGTCGGCATTGTCGATTTCTTTGGTCGCAAAATGATCAAGGAATTGCCAGATAGCATTACGGTGGCGGTTGCGAATGTGGCGATTGGCGGACAGAGCATTGACTTGTTCGATAAGGACCGTAATGCAGCTTATGTGCAGAATGCCAAGAACAAAAACGATACTTGGTGGATTCAGTATCTGAATGAATACGGTGGCGATGTGCACAAGCGTATTGTCGAGATGGGAAAAATCGCAAAGCAGAAAGGAGTCATCAAAGGGTTTCTCTTCCATCAGGGAGAAGCGGATTACCAGATGAACGACTGGCCGAAACGCGTCAAGAAGGTTTATGACCAGTTCATTGAAGAACTGGAACTCGACCCGGAAAAGACTCCGATTCTGATTGGCGAACTCGCTCCTACGGGTGACCTCGGTTGGCGTAACGACGCTGTAAAGCAGGCGGCAGACCTTATCCCGAACGGGCACTTGATTTCTGCCCAGGGGTGCCCGGCACTTAAGGAAGCCAGCTATACGCTGCACTTTACGCGCGAAGGTTACCAGACGTTTGGCGAACGCTATGCCGAAAAAATGCTGGAACTTTTGAAGGCTCAAGAACCCGAGCCCGATACGACCTCAAAAGATACCGTGAAGACGGACTCCACGCTACAAGATTCTTCCAAGATTGATTCCGTCAAAACAGATTCGACGGCGCAAGACAGTACGATTGCAATCCGTAGTATGCCGCGCCTGCAGGCTGTAGAATCGAATCAGCCGAAGCTCTATTACGACAAAAAGGAACAGGCTCTGTTCGTTCGCTTCAAGAAGAACGGGCGAGAATTCCGCTACCGCGTCACTGGCAGCAAGAACTAGGACTGAACGATTAAAGATATAAGCAAAAAGCCCCGGATTGAATCCGGGGCTTTTTAAACGATTGTCGAACGGAATTAGCCGTTTACCTGCGGAAGCTGGGCGAGGCTCTTGGCGATGTCTTCATCCGTCGGGATGTAGTCGCTCATTTCGCCGTCGTTGAACTTCTGGTAGGCAACCATGTCGAAGTAACCCGTACCGGTGAGGCCGAACACGATGTTCTTGGCCTGGCCAGATTCCTTGCACTTGAGGGCTTCGTCAATCGTTGCGCGGATAGCGTGGCTGGATTCCGGAGCCGGGAGAATGCCTTCGGTCTGGGCGAAGAGCTTGGCGGCTTCGAACACCTTGGTCTGTTCCACAGACGTTGCACGCATCAGGCCCTGATCGTAGAGTTCAGAGAGGATGCTGCTCATGCCGTGGTAGCGGAGACCACCGGCGTGGTTGGCAGACGGGATGAAACTGGAGCCGAGGGTGTACATCTTGGCCAGCGGGCAAACCTTACCGGTATCGCAGAAGTCGTAAGCGTACTTACCGCGAGTGAAGCTCGGGCAGCTTGCCGGTTCCACAGCGAGAATATCGTAGTCGGCTTCGCCACGGAGCTTTTCACCGATGAACGGGCTCACGAGACCACCGAGGTTAGAACCACCGCCAGCGCAACCGATGATGAGGTCGGCCTTCACGCCGAGCTTGTCGAGAGCTGCCTTCGTTTCGAGACCGATCACGGACTGGTGGAGGAGCACCTGGTTCAGCACGGAACCAAGAACGTAGCGGTAACCCGGCTGCTTCACGGCGGCTTCCACGGCTTCAGAAATGGCGCAGCCGAGGCTGCCCGTGGTGCCCGGGAATTCGGCGTTGATCTTCTTACCGATTTCGGTGGTCATGGAAGGCGACGGGGTGACGCTTGCACCGTAGGTGCGCATGACTTCGCGGCGGAACGGCTTCTGTTCGTAAGAAACCTTCACCATGTAAACCTGGCAGTCCAGTCCGAAGAAGGCACTGGACATCGAAAGGGCGGTGCCCCACTGGCCTGCACCCGTTTCAGTCGTCACGCCCTTGAGGCCCTGCTTCTTGGCGTAGTAGGCCTGAGCGATGGCGGAATTGAGCTTGTGAGAACCCGAGGTGTTGTTGCCTTCGAACTTGTAGTAGATGTGGGCCGGAGTGCCGAGAGCCTGTTCGAGGAAGTAAGCGCGAACGAGCGGAGACGGACGGTACATCTTGTAGAACGTGCGGATGTCTTCCGGAATTTCGATGTACGGAGTATCGTTATCGAGTTCCTGCTTGATGAGTTCGTCGCAGAAAACCGGCTGAAGGTCTTCGAAGGTCACCGGCTTGCCGGTACCCGGGTTCAGGAGAGGAGCGGGCTTCTTCTTCATGTCGGCACGGACGTTGTACCATGCCTTCGGGAGTTCATCTTCTTTAAGGTAAGTCTTGACCTGACCTTCGATTTTGAGCGAGTTTCTCATATATGTTCCTTTTTTGCGGTCCGCCAGGGGCGCAACCAAAATTTTGCCCTAACAATATAAAAAAAAACGAATGTAGCCCAATGAGGTTGTTCTCGCCAAGTAGTTTAATTTGGAATAGTTGACAGATAAAATTTTTTTAGTAAATTCAAAGTATGGCTATCAATCATAACCTATTTACTGGGCAGACGGAACTAGCAGGGGAGGTCCGCGTGTCGCATGCTGGCGAGGGCGCAAAAACGCTCCCGGTCCACAGCGGTAAGAAATTCATTAGACTCCGCCCGCATTCCCGTAAACCTAAAGCACAAAATAAACAGACCAAAGAAGTTTGAGAACTCCAAAAGGTTAGTCAGTCTTTGGTCTTCCTTCGCTTTGATAACAGTTTAATACCTGTTACCAAAGCTCGGCATAATAAACAGACCAAAGAAGTATGAGAACTCCAAAAGAGTTTGCCAGTCTTTGGTTAACATCGTTTAAAAAGCACCTCGGTTCTCCGGGGTGTTTTTCTTTACAAATTATGAAAAGACGCGAGAATGCCTATTCTAGCAACAGTTCCTGCGGGATTGCGCCTTCGATAACGAGGAGCCTTCGCTTGAGATCGAGCCCCAGGGCGTAGCCGACAAGGCTTCCGCCCTTGCCCACCACGCGATGGCAGGGAAGGATAATCTGTAATGGGTTCGCGCGGAGGGCGGCGCCCACGGCACGTGTGGCGCGGGGCTCTCCAACCGCTTCGGCCACCTGCTGGTAGGTGCGAGTTTCTCCGTAAGGAATCTGGGTGATGGCATCCCAGACTTTCATCTGGAAATCGGTGCCGTACACCTTGAGCGGGAGCGAAAATTCCTGAAGCTTTCCGGCCAGGTACAGATTCAATTGCTGTACGGCCTTGCGGTAGGCGCGGGCCACCGTCGACGATAAAGTCTGAACCACATCCGGCTCGGCATAGGCGCAGGCTTGAACCGAACTTGGAACGCCTTCGCCCGTATAGCGCAGGCTGCACAACTTGGATTTTTCGAACACGAATGTCCACTGCCCCCACAAATTGCGGTGCGCAATCGTCGTGAATCTTGAATCCGAGAAGTTCATGGTATGAATATAAAAAGGTGTTCAGTTTCAGGCAACAAGTTTTTGTAGGAAGTAGGCAGTAGACAGTAGGCAGTGGTTAGTAAGAACTTAGAACTCAGACTAATTACGAAAAAAAGCCTATTTCTTTATACTCTAAGCTCTAAGTTCTAAGTTCTGTTTTCTAACTTTCCTAGCATGGAATCTTACTTTTTTATCGGTGTTGCGGGCGTAGGCATGAGTGCCATTGCCCAGTATCTTGTTGGCAAGGGTGTAGCAATTAGCGGTTCAGACCGCCAGTTTGGAGCGGCAGAAAAGCCCCTCGTAATGAATCAGCTTGAAGAATGCGGCGTCAAGTGCTTTCCGCAGGACGGCTCCGGTGTTGTAGAAGGCCTGAATGCAGTGGTAGTAAGTACCGCTATCGAAGACACGAATCCGGACCTCAAGCGTGCCAAGGAACTCGGAATCCCGGTGATGCACCGCAGCGAAATGCTGGCTAAGATTTCTAAAGAAGCGAAGACTATCGCCGTTTCGGGCACCAGCGGAAAGTCCACCGTGACCGCTATGATTTATCACATTCTGCAATACGCGGGCCTCCAGCCCTCCGTAATGACGGGTGCTGGCCTCGTGAATTTGCAGAAGGAAGGCAAAATCGGTAATGCCGTTTCGGGCAAGGGCGAATGGCTCGTGGTCGAAGCAGACGAAAGCGACGGAACGCTCGTGCGCTACGAACCCGAAATAGGCCTCATTCTGAATGTGGACAAGGACCACAAGGAAATGAGCGAACTCCAGGAAATTTTCCTCAAGTTCAGCCACAACATTTTGGACAACGGCAAGATTCTGATCGTGAACGACGCGCACCCGCTGGCCAAGAAGTTCAGTGCCGGCCGTGAATTCGACTTTGGCTTTGAAAATTACGTGGGCGTACAGGGCACGGACTTCAAGTCTGTCGGAACCTCGATTCAGTTCCGTGTGCGCCACCAGGCAGAACTCGTGAAGTTCGTTGTGCCGCTCCCGGGCAAGCACAATATGGAAAACGCCTTGGCCGCAACGGCTGCCGCACTCCGCGCAGGCGTAACGCTGCATACCTGCGCCGACGCCCTTGCGACATTCCCGGGCGTGTTCCGCCGCCATCAGATTCTCGGAACCTTCAACGGCGTGACTCTCGTGGACGACTTTGCCCACAATCCGGCGAAAATTGCTGCCAGCATCAAGAGTGCCCAGGACTTTACCGAAGGCCGCGTCATCGCCTGGTTCCAGCCTCACGGCTTTGGCCCCACGCGATTCCTGCGTAACGACCTTGTCGAATTCATCTCGAAGACGCTTCGCCCGAAGGACTTTGACGACGACCGCGACAACGACGTCATCTTCTTCAGCCAGATTTACTACGCCGGCGGCACCGTCACCCGCGACATCAGCGCCGGTGACCTTGCCGATGACCTCCTGCTCAAAGGCTGCGAAGCCATCTACATCGAAGACCGCGACAAATGCGCCGAGAAGATGGTTGAAGTCGCCCAGCCCGGTGATACCATCCTTCTGATGGGTGCCCGCGATCCGAGCCTCCAAGCCTTCGCTCAGCACGTGCAACAATTGCTCGAAGACGAAACGATGTAAAAGAAAAAGCCCTCATTTCGAGGGCTTTTCTTATAGTCTGTATTTTAGGCTTCGCCTTAAAGACTTTCGTGCTTGCTCATGCAATGCAGGCTGCCGCCTTCTTCAATCACAGTGCGGCAATCCAGCCCGATAACCTTGCGGTCCGGGTACACGCTTTCAAAGTAAGCCTTCGCCTTCGCGTCGTTCGGCGACTTGTATTTCGGGAAAATCAGCGCGCCATTCACATAAATAAAATTCATGTAGCTGGCAGGCAGAATCTGACCATCGTCAAGCTTGCGCTGCGGCGGAAGCGGTAACGTGTCGACCTTGGCCTTCTTGCCGTAATGGCTCTTGAGCCAGGTTTCGATCAAGTACTTCGCTTCGGTCAGAATAATATTGTTCGGAGAGCGCTTATCGGTCGCTTCGCACATCACGATGCGGTCCTTGGCCACAAAGCGGGCCACGTTGTCGATATGGCCGTCCGTATGGTCACCGTGCAAGCCGTGGGGGAGCACCAGCATGTCGCGCAAGCCAAACGCCTTGCAAAGGGCCTTGACTACATTCTTGATGTTCTTCACATCATTGCGGTTCTTGCCCGTCAGGCAATCCAGCGTGGTAATGCCAAGACCGTCACCGTTGACTTCGATGGCTCCGCCTTCAAAAATGTAGGGAACACTCGTGCCCTTCTTGTATTCGAAAATATCGGCAATGCGTGCAGGAATCTGGTTGTCGTTTTTCCAAGGCGGAAATTTTGCACCCCAGGCGTTAAAGACCGTTTCCGAAACAATCGTTTCTTTCCCCTTTTTCAAGAAGAACGGACCGTAATCGCGAATCCAGATATCGTCTGTCTTAATGGTAAAGAAACTAGCTGGGAAGGGGCGGTCGGCAACGGCAATCTTTTCCGGCGTCGTCAGAAAATCCTTTTTAGGAACCAGTACGTTTACGGGCTGGAATTCGCTAATCGTGCGAATTAAATCGATATAGAACTTGCGGATCATTTCTCCGCGTTCGCCGTACCAGTTCTTTTTATTGTGCGGAAAAGCGAGCCATGTGGCAGCTTGATCTTCCCATTCAGCGGGGTAGCGAATAATTGCTTTTGCCATAAAAATATCTCTTGTCTATTTGTCGCACCAAATCTTGAGAATGTCCCCGTAAAGGTCTACGCGGCGGTCTCTAAAGTGCGGCCACCAGCGGCGATTTTCCTCGGTTTCGGCGAGGTCAATCTCGACAATGCTTGCGCCCAAGAAATCGGTATCGCACTTGTGGATCAAGTAGCCATCGGGTGCGGCCACAAAAGAAGTTCCCCAGAAGGTGAGTTCGCCTTCGGTACCGATGCGGTTTGCCGAAAGCACGAAGGTGCGGTTCGCAATCGCATGTCCACGCATCACCGTGACCCAGCTGTCCTGCTGGCGCGGATAGATTTCGGCCGGTTCGGACTTCATCCAACCGATGGCAGTGGGGTAGATGAGAATGTCGGCACCCTTCAGGCTCATAATGCGAGCGGCTTCGGGGAACCATTGGTCCCAGCAAATCAGCACGCCGAGCGTACCGGCGCTCGTCTTGATCGGTTCAAAACCCGTGTCGCCCGGAATAAAGTAGTATTTCTCGTAAAAGGCCGGATCGTCGGGAATGTGGCTCTTGCGGTAAAGACCGGCAATACTTCCGTCGCGTTCAAAAACGAAGGCGCTGTTGTGATAAATGCCGCGTGCGCGTTTTTCGAAGAACGGGAAAACGATAACGGCGTTAATCTCTTTGGCAATGCCTTGCCACTGCTTGACAATGGGGCTATCCTTTTCGATGGCCATGTCAAAAAAGTCGGCATTTTCCTCGAACGGGAAATACGGCGTATGGAACATTTCGGGGAGAACGACCAAGTCGATTCCCTTGCCCTTGAGCGCAAGCGCCTGTTCCACGTACCATTGGTTATTGGTTTCGGTGTTGCCCGTCCACTTGCCCTGCAGTGTTGCTGTCTTGATTTTGTTCATGGTCCAAATTTAGATTATTATTGTTCAACTTTAAGAACCAATAGTCTTCACTATTGATAGAACTCGCGTTAAGAATCGGGTCGTTTTCCGGATCGATCATAACTACCTCAATGTGTCGCGTACAAAGCCGTCTTCGGGCGGTTCGCTAAAGACTTCGAAGGTTCCCGAGCCAATCACGGCGCCGTTCTTGTAGGCGATTTCTACACGGTATTTGCCGGCAGGAACATTCTTTTTACGGGTAAAGGTCCTAAAGCCCGATTCGCGGCCGCCGTTAATCATCATGCGGCCCGAAGAAATACGGTCGGTCAACGAATATTTGCCGGTTTTCGGGTCCTGGTAATACCACAGGTATTCCAGTTCGGCCTTGAGTTTTGCCGGCGCATAGACCGAGGTCAAGAAGTACACTTCGCTGCTGTCGACGCGGTGTACACTCGGAATCTTGAGGCCAACCATCTGCAGCAGGCTCGGATCGTCCACATCGCAACTGTAACTTGCCTTGTCAAAGTTCTGGCAAGCGAGCTTTTGCTTGAGCACCAGCGGTACAGGCGGCACCCAGTTCATAATGTAGGCTACAATCAAGAAAATGCTGATGAGAGCCGGGGCGACCAAAATCGATTTTTTGCGGTGCGAAATCTTCCAAATAAATAGGCATAGCCCAAACGAAAGTACGGTGCTGATCAGGAACCAGATGAATCCGATTCGGTGAACAAGGTGCGGAATCGCAAAGTTCATGAACATCGTGCCCAGCAAACAGAAGAACGCCAAGCTTACGCCGAAGCTTTCGTACTTCTTTTGCAGGAATTCGTTACCGACAAGCAAAATGGCAAGCAAAATCACGAGCAAGAACGAGGCGAGAGAACCGCTGCTCTTAAAGTAGCAGACCACTAGGGCGCTGAACAAGCCTCCAAAGAAGAATTGCACGGCCCATGTAAAGCGCTGTTTCCAGGTTTCGCTCCATTCGCGGTCCAAGAAACGGTGGCGCACAACGATTGCGTTTTCAGGAATTGCCGTTGATTCATAGCCCACATTCTTGGCAAACTTGGTGGCAGCACCCTTTGCCTTGACTGCGGCGTCTTTCGCTTCGATGGCGGCACGGCTTGCCGCTTCCTTGGCTTTTGCAGATGCAAGGGCGGCGGCCTTGGCTGTCGCTTCTTTTGCTTCAAGGGCGGCGCGGTTAGCGGCTTCCTTGGCGCGGGCGGGCGTTTTTTCTGCGATGAATGCGGCGGCCCTTCTAAAACGAGATTCTTCCGTCTTTATTTCGGGATCGGCTATAGATTCCTCGACGGCGTTCAGAACAGGCTTTTCGGCCGTTGGTTCAACTTGCTTTGCCGATTTTTGGACGGGAGCCGTTTGCGGAACGGCTGTTTTTGCTACAGCGGGCTTCGCTTGCGCCTTGGCAAGCGCCTGCAAGCGTTCCTTAGTCCAGCCTTCGGGGTGTTCCAACTGGGCCGAAAGCAAAATCACCAAAATAAGCGCACCCGTGTAGTAGGCGAGCAAAATCAAAATATCGGTGCCGTAAACCATCTGGCCGAGCGTAATGGAATCCCACGCAAAGCCGCCCAAAAAAGCTATAGCCGGAAAGAATTTCTCTAATTTTTGAACAGCGGGCTTTTCCCGCAATTTTTCAACGAATTGCATGGTCATAAAATAAAAAAATTTACTGCCAACGGGCTAATCTTAACCGAGACACTGGCAGCCATGTCAAAAAGTTTGTATTTTTTAGTAAAAATGGAATTATGAAGGAGGAAATCATGAAAAAACTGATTTCATTGGCAATAGCCTTGTTCTTTGCAACAGCAGCTCTTGCAGAAGAGTTAGAAGTTTCTACAATAATCACACAAGAAGTCGTTTCGGGCCAACTCGAACAGACTGTGACTGTGGGCGATGAAATTACACCGACAAAAATTTCATACACAAATGTCAAAAGTGTGCGAGAAACACCAGTTTTCTCGGATTTGGGCTTGTCTGCAACTTGCGATAACGATTCAAAAAACAAAACAACTCTTTGTACGGTTGCTGGAAAAATTAAACGGAATCTTAAACCCGAAACAATCAAGTCCTACATTTTAGTAGAAGATGAATATGGCAAAGTTGCCATTACGTATTTTACATTCAATTTAAAAGCAAGGCCGACAACTCTCAAAGTCATCAAGGGCGAAACCACTCAGTCTGTCAAGGCGGGCGAATCCATTTCGGAAATTGAAATTGAATATTCCGGCATTAAATCGTTCATTTTTGGCAGTTCGCCCTCTGGAGTTAAGTATGACAGGGATAATGAAAACCAGATTATTAAAATTAGCGGTAAGGTAGACGCAAACACTGCCTCTGGCGAGTATAAGTATATTGTTCGTGGCATAAAGCAAGACAACGAAAAAGATACGCTTAAAGTCGAAATTACGTTCAATGTCACAGGCGCACCAGTTTCCGTAAGTGTCGCAGAAAACGCGACTCAGAAAGTGACCGCCGGCGAAGCGATCAAACCGATCTTGTTCTCGTTTACGGGTGCAAATAATTACCAGCTCACAAAGATTCCGGCGGGAAAATTTTCTGCTTCGGCAGACGGCGAAAAGATGATCATCACGGTCTCGGGCAATATTGACGAAAATGCGAAAGACGGGACCTACACCATCGAGCTGGAAGTCACGGATGGCAAAGAAACTGCCAAAGCCCAGGCAACCGTTGAAGTGACTCACAAGGTCTTTGAGACAAAGATTGAAGTCAGTGAAAATGCGACCCAGACGGTAACCGCAGGCGATTCAATCGAACCGATCGTTTTCAAAGTTGAACATATGACGGAACTTGTTGAATTGACTGGATTCCCGGGGGGCTATGAAGTCTATCCCGAAAACAATACGGTGTACGTTGTCGGTAAAATCAAAGAAGACGCCAAGGGTTCCTATACGGTTAAGGTTGCAATCAAGGGTGCCGACAACAGTGCGACAGCAGAAGCAACAATCAATGTGCTTCCGGTGACAATGAAGTTCGATCTTGTCGAAGGTAGCGCCAATCAAACGGTTGTTGCCGGCCAGGACATTGTTCCGATGGTTTACAAATATGAGCATTTGAAATCCGTGAAGGGTTCTGGATTCCCCGCTGATTTGCAAGTGGAACAAATTGCGGAAAAGAGTCAGGTCAAGATTTATGGTACTGTGAATGCTGAATCGGCCGCCAAGGAATACGTTTATACGTTGGAACTGACGGATATCTATTCTGAAAAGACGACCATAACTGGCAAAATCAATGTTGTTAAGGCTTCGAGCAGTTCTTCTGAGGCAACTTCTTCTAGTTCCGAAAAGATCGATTCTTCTAGCAGCAAGGAAACCTCCTCCAGCAGCGAAACGACTAAGCCCACAAGCTCCAGCTCCGATAAGGCAGTTTCTTCTAGCAGCAAGGAAACCTCCTCCAGCAGCGAAACAACGAAGCCTACAAGCTCCAGCTCTGAAAAGTCCACCTCCAAGAGCTCTAGCTCCGAAAAGGCCAAGAGTTCTAGCTCGACAGACGAAAGCAGCTCCTCCAGCAAGAAGGGGAAATCTTCCAGCAGCGAAAAGTCTTCAATTGTCGCTACTGTCAAGCCGACTTTCGAATTCGGTTATGCCAACAACGAACTGGTCGTCGTGCTGCCGAAGCCCGCTATGCTCCGCGTACAGGTGTTCGACATGATGGGCCACTTGGTAGAATCTTTCGCCGAGACGGTGGCTTCTTCCAAGAGCATCAACCTCGCTCACCTGGCCAAGGGTAACTATGTGGTGCGCATGGAAAGTGCCCGCTATGCCCGAAATGCGAAGATTTTTGTAAAATAGTCTCTTAAATTCATCTAAAAAATGAGGCCCTTCGGGGTCTTATTTTTTTTGTGCAGAAAAAAAAGAATAAGATAATTCTAAATTCAGCGGTGAGTATGAGAAAATTGTTACTAACTAAAGTCATCTTTGTCCTTTTGCTGTTGAGCAGCACAACTTCGTTGGCTGAGGAATACAAATACAAGTTTGACGTTTTACAATCTTGTGGTGGTGATATTTATTCAGAAAACGGGTATGTGCGTTCTGAATTTACCTGTTATTCTGAATCTGCCACAGATCCTGTTCATTCAGACAAATCCTGTACGGCAATGGAGTCGAATAAATCCGAGACGTCTTTGAAATCCTATACAATGGGGCATCATAAGTTTACCGGCTGGACAGTCGTGTCCGGGGATTGTTCTTTTACAGATGCGAGTAAGGAGTTGACAACTTTGAAACTCAAGGGGGAGGGATGTGTAGTCAAGGTAAATAGGGTGTTTACGAACATTACACTACAAGCTGGTACAGGAGGTTCTGTTATTGGAGAAGAAGACTTAGAAAAGGATTGCGAGTTTGGAGGCTATCGCGAAAGCGACAACGGAGTAAGAGGTCACGGAAGAGCAGGATATTACTCCTATGGTGATAGTTATCTTTATTATGGATATTATGTTAAAATCACTGCAACTCCCGACAAATCTTACAGATTCGTAAATTGGACCGTTACATCGGGTGGTGAAAAATGTTCAATTGAAGATAAAAATTCAAAAAGTACATCCATATCCGTACCGTATGAAAACCATTGCACTGTCAAGGCCAATTTCGTAAAGATAGGTGTATTGACCATTGGCAGTACTACTGGTGGCTCTATTTCACCCTCTTCCTCAAAAACTGTTGATGTCGGTTCTAAAGTTAACATTTCTGCAACACCCGATAATTCTTATAGATTCGAAAATTGGACCTTCTCATCGGGTAGTGGAAACTGTTCAATAGCAGATAAAAATTCAAAAAAAACAACCATAACAGTTAATGGCGATTGCAAAATCAAGGCCAATTTCGTAAAGACCGCGGTATTGACCATTGGCACTGCCACTGGCGGCTCAATTTCACCCTCTTCCCCCAAAACAGTCGATGCGGGTACAAAGGTGAAAATCACGGCTACTCCCGACAATACCCATGTCTTTGTCACGTGGAGCAAGGCTACCAATTGCCCCATCGATGATAGAAGTGCAGCAACCACCTATGTGACGGTTAACGATGATTGCACCATTAGGCCTTCCTATTACAAGTTCTACGAGCTCACGATTACTGCGGGGACTGGCGGAACAACTACCGAAACGACCAAGAGAACGTATTCGGGCGGTTCGGCTGAGGTCAGTGTTACGGCAAAACCCAATAGCGGTTACCGTTTCGACAAGTGGGTCAAGGTATCAGGCGGTAGTGCATGTTCTGTTATTGATGAAACTTCCGCAACCACGAATGTTCACGTTCGTGAAACCTGTAAGATAAGGGCCGATTTTGTTCGTACTTACGAACTGAAACTTGTCGCGGGGACCGGCGGGTCAACGAACTTTACGTCTAAAACCGTGGATACCGGTTCAAAGGTTGACATTTCGGCGTCCATTTCTCAATATGGCTACCGTTTCGACAAATGGACGTCCTCTAGTACCAGCTGTACTGTTGCAGATCCGACCGACTCTTATACGAAGGTGACTGTCAAAGGCAACTGTACCGTAACGGCAAGCTTTGTGGAAAGAAACACCTTCTCTATTGCAGCGAACATAGCAGAAGCCGGAAGTACTTCTCCGTATGGTTACCTAGCTGTCGACAAGGGCTCTTCAAAAGCGATTACAGCCACACCCAGCTCTGGCTATCGTTTTGACGAGTGGACTACTGATAATGCATCTTGCGTCATAGCCGATATAGCCAGCACATCGACTTCTTTAAAGGTATCTGGCAATTGTAACATAACGGCAAATTTCGTCAAGACACAAGAATTGACTGTATCCACTAGTACGGGAGGGAGCGTATCTTCAGCAGGAACAAAAACTGTAGATTACGGCTCTGACAACACTATAACCGCCACACCTGATTCCAGCTACCGCTTCGACAAGTGGACTACTGATAATGCGTCTTGCGTCATCGCCGACACTACCAGCGATTCAACTACTGTAAGTGTTTCTGCTGATTGCAATATAACGGCAAATTTCGTCAAGATCCAGTATATAGATGTATCCGCCGGCACAGGAGGCACCACCTCTCCGTCAACATATATGCCAATCGATTCGGGGGCAACTCTTCAAATAACGGCTACACCTGATTCCAGCTACCGCTTTGACCAGTGGACCTCTGACAATGAGTCTTGCGTCATAGCCGACACTGCCAGCAATTCTACCTCTGTAAAGGTGTCTGATGATTGCAGCGTGAAAGCAACATTTGTAAAAACATACACCTTCTCTGTTCGTGCAAATATAGACGCTGGCGGAACAGTTTCTCCGGATGAGGACCAAACTGTCGACAAAGGCTCCCGTAATTCGATTTCTGCCACACCCAATTCTGGCTATCGCTTCGACAAATGGACATCTGACAATGCGTCTTGCGTTATATCCAAAACAACCAAAACGTCGACTTCTGTAAAGGTATCTGATAATTGTAATGTTACCGCAAATTTCGTTAAGACCCATAACGTGACAATTGCTGGCGGTACGGGCGGCCACGTTAAATCTCCTGGAAGCAGAACTGTAGACATAGACACAAAAGTTAGCCTTAGCGCCGTTGAAGATACAGGCTATGTCTTTGACAAGTGGGTTTCGACTTCGAAAAAATGTATTGTTGCAGACCCTGCATCATTGTCAACTACTGTAAAAGTCGGTGACGACTGCTCCGTGACGGCGAACTTTGTCAAAGTGGAATACGTGTTCCTTGAAGAGGACTTTGTCAGGGATATCGATTCCGTAGAAACGACGGAAGTGGATTTTGCCTTCAGCCTGAATACGGTAAGCCCCACTTACAGCAAGATAGACACCATCACGGTGGCTCTGTTTACGGACCTGGGGGATACCTTATGGGTGCCCGCCATCGAGACGGACGTTCATTCGGGCGAGTTCGAGGGCCGAGGCTCCTTCAGGTTTGTGACTAGCACCGAAGACCAGAAGGACGATGTGCTGGATGCCGCAATGGATTTGGATGCCGACGCCAACCGTGCGGTCATCCGTATGCAGATAGGCAAGGACAACTCTGCCTTGGATAGCCGAGATTCCATCGTGGTGTTCTATGAGTTCATTCCTGCGGTTTCTGCAGAAATCCAGGACCAGGATCTGGATGGCCGCGCCGACTTTGTGCGCGTGCATTTCGCAAAGTCCATTCTCCATGAACAGCTAAAGATTGATACATTGTTCTGGGGAGAATCCGAAGATGATGGTCGCGAAGTGGCCAGCCGGGACATGGAGATCTCCGAAGATGGCGATTTGATCTATGCAGCACTAGAAAGCCCCTTTGAATACGGTGTTACCGCCGTGGATTCTACGGGCAAAAAATTTGTCAAGATTTCCAGGAATACGTCTTCTGCAATCCAGAAGGTAACTCTATCCGACAAGGTTGGCCCCGTGCCCGTGCGTGCGGAAAAACACCCCGGCGTAATAAGGGACAAGGATTACCTGAATGGAAAGGCGGATATCCCGCCGGATACACTGGTGGTGACCTTGTCTGAACCCGTAAAAATTCCAGGCGGAGCCAAAGCATTCGACAAAAAACGCAGTGCTTGGAGCAATATGTTCCAGTATGCAGAATCCTGCGACAACGGCAAGATGCATCCAGTTTCCCTCGAACAAAGTCCAAAGCTGGACAAGTCCGGTAAGGTCTGGACCATGGTGATTCCGCACCAAGTCAATATCCACGTGGGGCATTGCCTCATGACGAATCCTGAAGCCCCCTTCCAGGATGCAGCTGGCAATGCACCGGCCATTGGCGGAGTCTCTATAGAAGGCGACGATGGCGATATCTATATCTATACCTTCAAGGGCGCTCCTGCAGTAGCCCGTGGCAGCAAGTCTGCCGTCAAGGTGGAAGCTAGGCTGAGTTACAAGGCTAAAGTGACCATTTTTAGTAATCTCGGGAACGTTGTTGCGCAGTTCAACAGAAAAAATGAAGAAGGCCTTAGCTTCATTGAATGGGATCAGCGAACCATGGACAACCGCCTAGCCGGAACAGGTGTTTACATCTGGAAAATCCAGTTCAAGTTCGCGGATGGTCACAAGGAGACCCGGTCCATCCGTACGGGTATCAAACGCTAGTAACTATTCTTCGTCTTCAGGAGTCGTGCCCTCGTTGGGCACGTAGTTATGCTTGTGTGTGATTTCGAAGCTCCAGTAGCATGAAGCACCAAATCTGCCCGAAGAGAATCTATAAGACAAGTCTTTCTTTTCGAAACTTTTCTCGAGGCTTGTAAAGGTGTAGCTAAATTCAAGACCTACGCCTGGGGCATAATGGAATCCGACGCCCGCATCGACCATGAAATTTTTTGGCTTTTCCCACCAGGCACTAGCGGTAGTTGCCGGCAAGAGCCAGCCTGCGCGCAGCGTCCCGTAGGGTGCGATATCTTTAAAGCTTTTCGTAGATCTCAGGGAAAGCGCCCCCCATATGGGAATAGTGCTTGGCGTCAGTTTCAGTTTGTCTTTCCTCTGAGCATTCATAAAGCCGATTCCGCCACCGAAGTAGAATGGAGAAGATTCCTTTTCGGCTAAAAATTCTGCGCCAACTTCGCCTGTAAAACCGGTGCTATACTCTGTTTTGGAATTGCCCCCGTCAAGGACCCTCGAAACGTTTACGTCTGCGGGAAGAAATCCGCGTAGAAACGGGTGAATTTCAGAGGAGTTTGCATTTACCAAGAATAAAGCACAAGTTAACAGGGTAGCGCGAATTTTCATGCTCGCGAATATAGAAAACTTGAGTATTCTTCAGTTTGGCTGCCCAACGAAATTAATTAATTGTAAAAATATGCATTTTTGCTTGCTTGAACCCGAAAATACCACTTGCTTTTTTGTGCAGTTATACTTATATTTAGTGAACAAAGGTGCAACTAAACAAAAAGGCATTTATGGACATACGCGAAAAGTTGAATATCCTTTCGGCCGCGGCCAAGTACGACGTGTCGTGTTCTTCGAGCGGGTCCAAGCGGCAAGCGCCCCAGGGTGGACTCGGGAGCGCCTGTAGCGCGGGTATTTGCCATACCTGGTCTTCTGACGGGCGCTGTATTTCGCTTTTGAAGGTGCTCATGAGCAATGCCTGCAAGTATGATTGCGCCTATTGCATTAACCGCCGTAGCAACGATATTCCGCGAGCTACATTCACGTCCAAGGAACTCATCAACCTGACGTTGGAATTCTACCGCCGCAACTATATCGAGGGGCTTTTCTTGAGTTCGGCGGTGGTGGGCAGCCCTGACCGCACCATGGAAATGCTGATTCAAGTGGCCAAGGAACTGCGCACCGTCCATAAATTCGGCGGATACATTCACCTGAAGGCGATTCCCGGAGCCAGCCGCGAACTTCTGTACCAAGCTGGGCTTTATGCCGACCGCAGCAGTGTGAATATCGAGATTCCGACCGACAGGGCGCTACAATACCTCGCTCCCGAAAAGAATCATGCCTCGATTCTCGCCCCCATGAATTTTTTAGCCGAACGCAAGCTGGAATACAAGACGGACCATTCCCGCTATTCGCCAAAGTTCTTGCCGGCTGGTCAAAGCACGCAGATGATTGTGGGGGCGGCAGGGGAGTCGGACTTGCAAATCCTGACCCTTTCGAATAGATTCTACAAGCAGCAGCAAATGAAGCGCGTGTATTTTTCGGGCTATGTACCGCTCAACGCCGACAAGCGCCTGCCTGCACTAACGACCAAGCCGCCCCTGGTTCGCGAACACAGGCTTTATCAGGCCGACTGGCTCATGCGTTTTTACAAGTTCGGCTTTGATGAAGTGGTCGACCCGGCGCACCCGAATCTAGACTTGGATCTCGACCCAAAGGCTGCTTGGGCATTGCGCCACCCTGAATTTTTCCCCATCGACATTCAAACCGCCGACTACGAAATGCTCTTGCGCGTGCCAGGTATTGGCGTGAAATCGGCCCAATTGATCGCTTCGGGTCGCCGGTTCTCTAAAATCCGACTGGAGCACCTGAAAAAGATGGGAGTCGTGCTCAAGCGGGCGCAGTACTTTATTTACCATCCGGATACTCCCGCCTGTTTGCGCAGGCTTTACCCTGAAATGGTCCGACCTTTGCTGCTCCCCAAGCCCCAGCCCTTGCAGCTAGATTTGTTCTCTAATCAACCTTTAGCTTTGCCGGCGTAAAATCATGCTTTCTATCTCTTACGATTCAACATTTGACGGATTCTTGAGCGTGGTCTTCGAGATTTACCGCCAGCACTTGGAGGTGGGTGAGATTCATGGAGACCGCAGCACGACTCCTTGCAACCTGTTTATGCAGCCTTTCCGCATCGAAACGTCCGAAGATGAGGCGGCCCGGCTCAAACGGGCTATTGAAAATTATGCCAGCGCCGATATTTTGGATCTTTTGCATGTGGCGTTCCGCTCCGAGGAAGAGGGAATCGAGATGAAGATTCTAGCCTATCTTCGCAAGGTTTTTGACGGCAAGGACCCGAAATACGCCAAGAACCCGACCTCCGATGAAATGCTTCCGCTGTTCTTGACCGCCCGCGCTGTACGCCACGAGGCGGGGGGCATGCTCGGGCTCGTACGCTTCAGCAAGACCTCTGACGGCACGTATTTCGCCGAAATCGAGCCCAAATATGACATTCTGGACCTGATTGTGGGGCACTTTCGCGGGCGATTTGCCAACGAAAAGTGGGCAATATACGATTCCAAGCGCGGTTTCGGCGTGTATTATGCGGGGCACCAGCTTGCCGAAATCACCATTCCGAACCTGGATGCGGTCACCAAGGCCACTCCGCCCGACGAAATGGTCCGACTTTGGCAAGATTACTACAAGTCAATCGCTATCAAGGAGCGTGAAAACCCGAAACTCCTGAAGCGCTGTCTGCCAGTGTACTACTGGAAACACCTGCCCGAAAGACAATTTTCCCGTTGTTGAAACCCTTCCAACCATTTTTGGTGTGATTTTCAAAAAAATCACTCCCATTTCGGCAAATAATTGTATTTTTCTTTTGGAAAAATGGAGAATTTGAAGCTATGAATATGGTTTCGGCTAAACCGGGATTTTTTGTACAGGATCGCTTTTTATACAGTAAGGACAACGAAAAGGTTATTCTTCGCGGAATCAACCACATGTTTATTTGGACAGACCGCGAAGGAAAAACCATTCCCGAAATCGCCAAGACGGGTGCCAACTGCGTCAGAATCGTTTGGAACACCCGCGGCCGCGTAAGCGACCTTGACAACATCATTGCACAGTGCATTAGCAACGGAATGATTCCCATTCCCGAAATTCACGATACGACGGGTAACTGGGAACGCTTGAGCGATGCCGTCGATTTCTGGCTCCGCGAAGAAACGGTGCAGATGATTTCGAATCACCAGCAGTACTTGATTTTGAATATCGGTAACGAACCGGGCGCAGAATCCAAGTCCGCAGACGAATTCTTCACCGTCTATAATTCCATTGTCACCAGGATGCGCGCCGCCAACATCCGCATTCCGCTGATGATTGACGCCGACCAGTGGGGCCAAAGCGAAAAGAACCTGCTCAAAGTGGGCCCCAAGCTCTTGCAAGCCGACCCGGAACACAACCTTTTGTTCTCGCTGCACATGTGGTGGCCCTCGGAACGTCACGATCCGAAAGCTACGGGCTACGCTACCGTTCAAGACCGAATCCGCGGCGTGCTCGAAGCCTCCGTCGAAAAGAATTTGCCGCTGATCGTAGGCGAATTCGCTCCTGTTGCCGCTGGCGATGTCAAGGAAATCCCGTATAAGTTCATTATGGCCGAAGCCGAACGCCTGAGCATCGGCTGGCTCGCCTGGAGCTGGGGTCCGGGTAACTTTGACAGCCCCGAAATGGATATGACAGTCCACAGCTCATTCAATACCCTGGTGGGCTGGGGCAAGGAAGTCTGCGTCGATAACCCAAACGGCATCCAGAACACGAGCGTCATTCCGACATTCATTCAAGAAAAGAATTTTGATACAGGCTCCCAGGCAATCGATGCAAATCTGATTCAAAACGGCGATTTTTCTGCCGACGAACCGCTAACCAACTGGCAAGTGGACTTCTGGGGCGGCAAGGCCGACGTCAAGGTCACGAACGGCGTTGTCCGTTTTGACATCAAGAAGGCAGGCAAGGAATCCTGGAACCTGCAGTTCAAGCAGAAACTTTCGCTCCGCGAAGGTATCACCTACATTTTCAGCATGCGCGCCAAGGCTGACAAGCCCCGCACCCTGAATGTGAATATCAAGCGAGATTCCGAAGAATATACGCCCTACGCCAACGGCCGTATCCTGGACTTGAGTACCAGCTGGCAGAGCTTTAGCTGGAAGTTTACCATGAAAGAAGATACGGACCCCGATGCCTTGTTGATTTACGATATGGGCGGGGTACCGATTTCTTGGGAACTCAGCGATATTTCGCTTGTGCAGGCCCGCAGCGTAGAAGACCGCCTCAACCGAACCTTCCAGCGCAATGTGCAGAAGAATTCGGGCTATTTTAACGCCCCGAATGGCCCTTGGGAATTGCATTTGTATTCCACCAAGGGTGAGCTTCTGGAGGTGCTCGACAAGGGGCGTGGTGGCGAAGGCATGCGCCAGTACCCCAAAATCGAACGCAGCGGAATCATGGTGGTGAAGGACTTGTCCAAGTAACCTTCACACCCGTGAATATTCCAAGTTGAAATAAAAAAAGTCTAATATTTTTTACAAATAAAGCACTTTTTCTTTGAAAAAGTGCTATTATAATACATTAAGAAGGATGATGTCACAGACATAATACACATGGAGGGCTGTTAATATGGATCTACAGGAATATGTCGATCAGTTCGATTCGATGACCTGTATCATGTCTGTTGAAAAAAAATCAGACGGGTCTTACGGGAAAATACGAATCGAAGTGGGAAATCCTGCATATGTTGCTTCTTTTGACAAAGCAAACGCCCCCATAGCCATGAAAGACGAGAATGGATTTGTTCCCGGATGCGAATACACGACCTATCTCCCGAAGGATTTAAACTTTGAACATTTTGTTGTAGCCAGCGCAGTCAACAAAAAACCAATGCACGCCTACATTCATCCGGACCGTTTTCCAGTCTGGTTCAATATTTTCAGCCTGCCACTGAATATCGACGATCCAGACAAGTATTACTGTACTTACACCCAAGAACTGTCGAGCGAAGCAAATACCGAGCAGATGACCAATTTGTCGGCCAAGACAACTTCGCAAGTCTTGCAGACCTGCATCAAGCTTCGTAGTTCTACGAATTTCCTGAAAACGATGGATGAAATCATCCATGATATTCGCATCGCTTGCGAAGCAAGCTATTGCTGTGTCATGCTTACTGATTTTAAAGAAAGGACCTGCAGTCTTTTAAGCGAAGATATTGCGGTAGGCGTGCCTCAGCATTCCCTCAAGAGTTTTTTGGACGACTCCTTTATTGAATATGCCCAAACCTGGCTTAAAACCATTGACGGAAGCAATTGTCTAGTCATTCAAGACAAAAACGACATGAACGAAGTCAAGCTGCGCAATCCCAATTGGTACAGGTCGTTAAAAAGCGCCGAAGTGGAAAGCATTGTTCTGTTCCCGCTTCAGTACAATGGCGAGACGGTCGGATTCATTTGGGCGACCAACTTCGACACCAAGGATACCGACCGCATTAAAGAAACTCTTGAACTTACGACATTCTTCATAGCCTCAGAAATTGCCAACTATCAACTTCTACAGCGCCTTGAAATGCTGAGTTCGACAGACTTGTTGACGGGAGTCATGAACCGTAACGCTATGAACAACCGAGTTCTCCGTATGGTTACCGGTCGCGAGCGCAAGCCTGAATCGATTGGCATTGTCTTTGCCGACTTGAACGGGCTTAAACCTGTTAACGACAAGGAAGGCCACAACGCAGGAGACTGCCTGCTGAAAGAAGCCGCCTTGATTCTCAAGTTGACGTTCGAAGGGTGTGAAATTTACCGAGCCGGTGGCGACGAGTTCGTGATTATCGCCTTGGACAAACCTAGAAAAGAGATTGAATCGCTCGTCGAAAAAATCCGGAAGGACTCGGCGGACCCCCAAAATGTCAGCTTTGCGGTAGGATTTTACTATGATGACAAGGGTGGTGACATCCGTGTTGCAATGCGCGAAGCCGACGCCCTTATGTACGAAGACAAAAAACAATACTACGACCGATTCCCTGAATTAAGACGAAAATGAAAAAAGAAGAATTGCAAAAATTCGTTGAATCTTTTCCGACGATGACGAGTATTCTATCGGTAGAAAAGCGTACCGATGGAAGTATCGGGACTATCCGCATCGAAGCGGGTAACCAGATCTATATCAAATCCATGGAAAAAAAAGACGAGGACGGCAATTCCGTATTCACCCAGACTTTTGTTCCGGGCTCCAATTATGAACGGTACATGGAAAAGGAACTGAACTTCGAGAAGTTCGTTTACCAGAGCGCCATTCTGCATAAACCGGTTCACGCTTACATTCGCCCGGAGCGCTTTAATTTTTGCATTAATCAGTTCTTAATGCCCGTCGATGTCGAAGACGACGAAAAGGGCTATTGCGTCTTTACCCTTGAAATCCAGCCCGAAGAAGACCTCGACACTTCGACAAGGCTTTCTTCTGAAATCTCGCAGAACGTCCTCAAGGCATGCATCAAGCTGCGCGGTTCAAAGGATTTCAGGAAAACCATGGACGAGGTGATTGAAGATGTACGCAAGATCTGCGATGCAAAATCCTGCAGCGTGTTGCAGACCGATTTCAAGGAACGAACCTGCTCCATTTTGACTTGTGCCCGAAGGCAAGACATGCCTCCGCTGGATCTTGATAGGGTATTCAACAACGAATATATCTATATCGCGGAATCCTGGATAGAAACACTTAAAGGCAGCAACTGCCTGATTATCCAGAACGAAGCGGACATGGAAATCATTCGCCAGAGAAACCCGAACTGGCATAAAACAATGATGTCTGCCGGTGTCGAAAGCCTGGTTTTGCTGCCGTTGATGCACAACAACGAATTTGTCGGATTCATTTGGGTGACCAATTTCGACACCTCCAAGGTCTTACGCATTAAAGAAACCCTTGAACTGGTTACCTTCTTTATTGCCTCCGAAGTGGCCAGCTACAAACTGGTGCAGCGCCTTAGATTCTTGAGCAACGAAGACTTGTTGACCGGCGTGAACAACCGTAACGCCATGAACAACAGGGTGCTTCAATTTGTAAGCGGCGAAGTCCATTACAGGACTGTTTCCGTGATTTTCGCCGACTTGAACGGACTAAAGCCCATTAACGACAACGAAGGCCATAATGCCGGCGACGCCCTCTTGAAGAGCGCCGCAGAGATCTTGAAGCAGACCTTCTCGGATTGTGAAATCTACCGTGCAGGTGGCGACGAATTTGTCGTCGTGGCAATCGATGTTCCCAAGGAAAGCCTTGAAGCTAGAGTCGAAACGCTCCGCAAAAAATCCAAGGTCAAGGGCAACGTGAGTTTCGCTATCGGGTTCTACCACGACGAAAACGGGGGAGACGTCCGTAAGGCGATGCGCGAAGCCGATGCCCTCATGTACGAAGACAAGAAAGAGAACTACGCCCACAGTCGTGGGTAAAAGCCCCGATTCATGATACAAGTTTTAGCCCTCGGATGATCTCCGAGGGCCTTTTTTTGCGTTATTTTATGACTTTTATCAATGGATTTTGCATGTTTGTATCATGAAAAATCTTTAAATCCGATACAAAAACGCCGGTTTATGTAGTTTTTAAAAGAATTTTTAACTTTTTGTATCATAGTCTATTGACTTTGTTAAGAAAAGATTATATATTAAGAAGCATGAAACCTGTGATGGAATACACAAGCTACCGCGTCTATATTCGCGACTATTATGCCGAGCGTAAGGAACGCTCCGGTTTTACATGGCGCGACTTTGCAAAGGCCGCAGGCTATTCCTCACCTGTGTTTTTGAAGCTTGTTTGCGACAGTAAGGCAAACTTGAGCGAAGCGGGTATCGAACGCGTCGCCTCTGCCATGGGACTTGTCGGTGTCGAACTGCAGTATTTCAGACACTTGGTCGCCCTCAATCAAGAAAAATCCTCTGCCGCAAAGAAAAAGATTTTTTCCGAAATGCGCGCTATTGCCAACGAGAATTCTTTTGTGCTCGTGGGCGAAGAGCAATACGACTATTACGGAAGCTGGCTGAATCCGGTGCTTCGCGAAATGGCCCCGCGCCTGGATGGCGCAACACCCGCCCAGATGGCGGGGGAGCTCGTCTTTGAAAGCGATGCCGCCCACGTCAAGAGTTCCTTGAAGTTGCTCGAAAAAAACGGATTCCTCAATAAAGACGAGCAGGGCCATTACAGCCAGACCAATCGCTCCATAACTACAGGCAACCTCGATGTCGCCTCGTTCGCTATCCGTGAAATGCACCGTCAAATGGGCGAGCTCGGCGTTCAAAGCCTTGACCAGGTTCCGGTCAAAGAACGTGACATCTCCGGCCTTACCATTGGCATTTCCGAAACCGCCTACGAAAAGATTACTAAAGAAATTGCCGAATTCCGTCGTCGCATCAGCTCGATCGTGATGGAAGATTCTGGCGAAGAACGCGTTTACAGACTGAACGTGCAGTTGTTCCCCCTCACCAATACCTTGCCCGAGGAGGAGCACCATGACTAGGCATTATAAAATAAGTCTTGGCCATTGGGCTGTTGCTTCTTTCGCATTCACGCTATCTGCATGCGGAGTTTTTTGGGCTGGTGGCGTAGACGAGCAACAGAATACGGTAGCAGGTGTTGCGGACGAAATCGAAACCGAAAATAGTGCCAACATCAAACCGAATACCGATCCCAAAAATTGCTACACAAGAAATGATACCACCTATTGCATCCACGTTGCCGATGCAAATCTTCCTATTGGTGATACGCTTGTTCAATCGGTGGATTCTGTTCATCTCGATCCGGTAAACGTTGACCGACATGACTCAGCCCTTACTCCGACCCCTATTGTCGATGTTACTCCTGTTAAATCCTCCTATTCCATCAAGGGTTACGTAGCAACAGACAAAGGAACCACCAAATCTATCGAAGTTGCTTTAAAAGATAGCACGTTCGTCGTACAGGGTAATTCAGACGGTTCGTTTGAATTGGCAATTCCTGAAGGAACCCGTTCGTTCATCGTAAAATCCGTGACCACAAACGGATACGTTTCTGAATCCAATTACTATTTGGTATATGGTTCAGGCATTAATGTCGTGGGTCCTGTTCCGACAAGCGTAGCAGACGATGTTGACGCCGAAGATCTTGAAGCTCCGCCCGTTCAGACTGTCGAAATGCCGCCCGTAAGCGGTATGACGCCTGGTCCGGGCCCGGTTTTTGATCCACCGGACACCTCCGCGACAACAATTCCTCCGCAGGATACGACGGACAACAATTCCGATGCAGTCATCCTTTTGCCGAACGATCCTGATTACGGTCTCGTATATCACTGGAGCGAATCTAACATGCCGGCAAACGAAAGCGTCGTAAACGATTCTCTCGTCTTTGCTGAAGGTCTTGAAGAACTCACTTTCGAAATCACCTTTAAGGTAACGTCCTTCCCTGAAACTCTCAGGTTTAGCAAGAACGTTTTCGGTAAGAAGGGCTTGTTCAACCTCGCCATTACAAAATCGTCATGCCATGTCCAGGAACCCGCTTTCGCTTTCTTTATCGGGAACGGATTCGATTTCACCTCTTGCCATGACAAGGCTGTCGTATCTTCGGCAACGATTGAAGTCGGTAAAGAAATCACCGTGACCGGCGTTTGGGACGGTAAGCACGTGATGCTCTACAAGGACGGCTTCCTGATTGCCGAACAGATTCTTACCAAGATTGCAGACATCAACTACATTACTGCCGACAACATTTTTGAAACGCCGTTCATATTCGGCGATAAGGACTTGGATATCTCTATTATAGATGCGCGATTGGGGAACAAAGCGATCAGTTCTGCCGACGTCTTGTACCGGCACTATCTAAAAGGAGGCGCACAATGATGACAGAGAACTCTATCGAATTGGCCTACTTTGAGGTCAACCAACACGGCCGCCTTTTGAGCGGAAACAGGCGCTTTTGCCGTATGTTCGGTTTTGAGCCTTCGGAACTGCAGTGGCATTACGTTACCGACCTGTACCGCCATGCAAGCGACTGGAACGCATTCCGCAATGACACCGTGAATGCCAGCTTCAACATGCGTATGCGCAATCGTCGCGGACGCAGTTTCGACTGCTGCATCACTCGTGAAATCATCCAGAATGCAGACGGCGAAATCGTATTCCGTAATACGGTACACAAGGTGGGCGAGGCTCGCGGCACTACTACCTCGACCACTCCGCTTTCCATGGTATTTCTCACGAAGTGCGCTGATTGCGGCGCGCAGATCCGCGTGACATCCGTTGCCGAAACAAGGCTTCGCATGTTGTGCAATCAATGCGCTGCAAAGGCATTCCCGGAGACGTACTATACGAAGAGTGCCCAAATGTAAGCCGAAGTTGCCAGGTGTAAACTGGCAATGAAGGCGAAGAAACTGAGCTGATTGGGAGTTCAGTAAGACCGAAAAAAGGCTTCGGGAGTAAGCCAAAAGCCAGAGTGCGGCATTCGTGAGCCTAAGCGGCTCAGAATAAACGAGCCGCGAAGGCGAGAGCGAGGCGATGTCACATTCTTGTTAGTGCGATAGAGCCGAGCGGTCATTAAAGGAGAACGAGCAGGGAAGGAGAAAAAAGGCGACCTCTAAGATTTAGAGGTCGCTTTTTTCAACAAGGATTCGTTTTTTTAACGAAAAGTTTTGACGTTTGCTTGGATTATGCGCCGAAAGCATCGTCTGCGGCAGCAGAAACCTGCGCCACGTTTTCAGAAGTCATTTCAGGTTCAGCAGCAACGGCAACAGCTTCGTTATCGGACTGTTCACCCGCCTTCTTTTCGGAAATGGAAAGCTTGCCTTCCTTGAACTTGTACATAGCGATGGTGGTCGGCTTCTTGGTAAGGGTGATATAACCCTGAGTAGCCTGCTTGTTCACAAAGCGGGCTTCCTGGGCCATCATGACCACTGCGCGGAAAACGGAGCCTTGACATTGTTCGTTTGCGTAAATGTCATCAAGATAGACTCTCTGTTCTTCAGCCATCTAGGTACCTCTGAAAATGTTTAGAAGAGGGAGAGGGATTCGAACCCTCGTTACCGTGAGGTAAACACGCTTTCCAAGCGTGCGCCTTCAACCACTCGGCCATCCCTCCAGGATGTGCGCCAAATATACCATTTTATTTTTCGTTTGTCAACCATTTTTGCCGTTTTTTTGCAATTTTTTGCAAAAAAAGCAAAAAATAATGACAACATACACCCTACGATCTGTTCAGTTCGTCCCACACGACCTGCATAAGCGGTTCAATGGTCTTCGCGGTGAAGTCAAACTTGATGTTTGCGGCGGCAAAAAGCTCCGGTAACGGGCGGCTGTCGCCCAAACTTTCGGCCTTGAACAGGTCATCGATGGCCTTTTTCGGGTCTTTTTTGAAGTTTGCCCACACCTGGAGCGCCCCGAGCTGGGCAATTCCGTATTCGATGTAGTAGAACGGGCATTCGAACAGGTGCAACTGCTTTTGCCAAAGGTTGTTGCGCACGGCTTCGAATCCGGAGTAGTCCACGCCCGCATCGTAGCGGTCCATGATCCCCTTCCAGATCTGTTCGCGGTCCTTGGCCGTATGGTTCGGACGGCTGTAAAGCTCATGCTGGAAACTGTCGATGCTTGCCACCCACGGGAACAGCCAAATCACGTCTTCCAGTTCGCCCTCGATACTCCTGCGGATTGCCTCGGAATCGTTGCCGTAGAAGGGCTTGAGGTTGCTCATGCCGATAAGTTCCATGCTCATGCTGGCGACTTCGGCGAATTCCGAAGGCACGTCGCGGTAAGCGAGAATCGGCTGGTTTGCGAGCGCATACTGGTGGAATGAATGGCCCGATTCATGCAATAGCGTGTAAATGTCGCGGTCGGTTTCGGCCGAATTCATGAAAATGAAGGGGAGGCGGCTTTCGTCAAAGCCAATCTGGTAGCCGCCAGGAGCCTTGCCGAGCCTGCTATCCGGATCGATCAGCTTCTTGGCCTGCATTTCGCGGGCCCACTTGCCGGCCTGCGGGTGAATTGATTCAAAAATCTGGTCCACCTTCTCGATGAGTTCATCGCCGTTTTGATACGGTTTGAGGGGCGGGCGTGAAAGCGGATCCACGCTCAAATCCCACGGACGGAGCGTCTTGAGCCCCATCTTTTCGGCGCGCTTCTTGTAGATTTCCTTGAGGAGCGGGAGCACCAGCTTTTCGACACTTTCATGGAAAGCCTTGCAGTCAGCAGGGGAGTAGTCGAAACGGCGCTTGGCCAAGAAAATATAGTCGATAAAGTTCTTGCAACCCGCATTTTTTGCGATTTTGTTGCGAATTTGGAACAACTTATCAAAAGAAGCGTCCAGAGCATCTTTATCTTTAAGGCGACGGTCCCACATGGTGCGGAATGCACTTTCACGCAAGTTGCGATCCGTTTTTTCCAGGTAGGCGCTCAATTGCTGCATGGTCTTGACGCCACCGTCAAATTCCACGCTCATGCCGCCGGTAATCTTCTGGTAGGCCTGAACCGCCATGGTTTCTTCCGTTTCAAGCGGAATATTGGCGGGGGAGAACAGATCCAAAGACACCTGCACGCTCTTGAACCATACGCCAAATTCGCCTTTCAGCTGGTCCTTGGCAGGGTGAGCCATCAATTTCTTGTTCAACTTGTCGTCAAATTCGCTCATCACGGGGTCAATATTTCCGACAAAGTCTTCGTACGCCTTGGCGGCGGCTTCATCCTGCGTATTGACAGTCATGGCCACGTAACGGCGGCTAGAAACTTCGGCCAAAACAGAACCCAGTTCGCTCCACTTTAAAATCCAGGTGCGCAAGGCATCGGGGGAGTTCGGGATATTTTCATCGAGAAGAGTCTTGAAAAGGCGAGTAACGTCTTCTACGCTATCTACATTTAAATTTTCAGGTACAAATTTTCTATTCATAAACACCAATTTTTATTTAAAAACCAATTGCTCCGACCCAGTCGCTTACAATGTTGTCCAAAACCGAGGTGCGGGCCCTGTCGGCAAGCGCCTGCTTTTCATCTTGGCTGATTTTGCGATCCTGGTCAAATTCGAGCGTAAAAGCTTCATCCCCTGCCTCAAGCGAGACGTCCATACGGCCCACGATATGGACCACATTCACGTCCATAAGCCTGAAAATTCGGCGGTCAATGGGCATTTCCGTCACAAGAATCACCTTGTTGTCGCCAGGAATGAGTTTAACCGTGTCCCGGAGCGCCACGGGAAGCTCCATCAGGGAATCCAGCACCAGGTTCGCCATCAGGCCGCGAATCCAGAGCGTATCCTTGCCCGTATTCTTGGCGTTCAGGCCAACGGTCAAATGAGCCTTGCCGATCTCCTTTTCGAGGATTCCTCGGGCGAAATCCTGCACCAGGGCAACCACGTGCGGGTTTGGCAAAAGGCCCTTCTTCAGGTCGTCCGTTTTCGGGAAAAGATCCTTGTTGATGCTCGCAGAATCCAACGAGAGCGTTTCAAATTCAAGCTTAGTCTTGGAGAGGATATCTGCCGCCGACAGTTTCTTGGTCACTGCACAGCCCGTAAAAAGCAGTGCAAGACAGATAAATGTTAAAAGAATTCTTTGCATGGATTATTGTAAACTGAGTTCAAGTACAATATAATAAAATGGATTTGACGCAAAGCTCCAATAAGGCTGTAAAGCAGAAATCTTGTGATTTTCCTCAGTCATTTTCCCCGCCCCGTTATTGCCGATAATGCGGATTATGTAAACTAAATAATCACGAAGAGAATCACACTTTTTTTCACTTTTTTGCGATTTTCGTGAAATTTGAGTATATTTTCAACATACAAGTTATTCGAGGAGGACAAATCTGTTTTATGCGCGCGCTATTATTTATAGCTTTATTGTTTCTTGTTTTGACAGGATGTACGAACCCGACGCAAAAGTACCATCCGTTTGACAAGCCCGAGTATAGCAAGGGCGAAATTGTCAAGTACGAAGATGCCAAAATCAACACCAGATACAGAAGTGATTTTGCCTACGAAATCAAGACTCCCGGCAGCGAAGACAGCGTAAAGTTCTATACCGCTAATCATTTCTGTTACGATCCCCAAAACAGGAATATCGTTGTTCCGCTCAAAGACCGTAATGGTTTTGAGATGACTTCCCCCGCGGATGGCCTTTTTATTGCCATCCCTAGGGATAGCGTTACCCTATGCAAAAACGGCGTCAGGAACAACTCTGATTTTGCAAGAAACCATGCACTTCACGGATTCACCTATGGTGCTATTGTTGGAGGCGCTTTCATGGGTTTAGGAGCGCTCGCTATGGCTCCGATTTTCCTGTTCTATTCTGAAGGGGCCGCCAATGTCGGATTATTAATAGCCGGCATGGTCGGCATTGGTGCTGGAGCCGGAGGACTTATCGGCACGACGGCCGATTTGGCAGTAAACGGGAAAGCGGTCGAAGAATTTCAAGAAAGTTGTTCGGCTTATTTCACCGAAGAAGAACTTGAAAAATACCTCAACGATAATCTTTGCTACTAGGAGAATTATATGAAACACATTACACTTGGCGTTCTCCTTTTTGCAACCACATTCGTATTCGCACAAGAAAATTCCGAACAGCCGCAGCTTGAAGATTCTTCTACCGAAGAGGCCGTATCTACTGATTCCTCTGTTACAGAATCCTCAGCTACCGATGATTCTGCACTGGCACAAACCGCTACTCTAGAAACCGCATCGGAGCAATCCCCCGCTGACGAAGCATTACCTGAACGTACTCTAGAAGGTTACCGCATTATCCGAATCCAAAAAACGGAAACTAAGGCTTTCAAGGATAGCGTTAAACGCGCTGAAAGACAAATCGAAGAAGACAAAAAGCCCACGATTCCCTTCCGTTTTGAAGTCGGTCTATTGGCCTCTATTGGTGCAAAAGAGCTATTCGGCAGTGACCGATACGCCTATTACGATCGTGATAGAACAAGCAAGGAAATTGAACCGGTTACATTATTCCATGGTTATCCTGTCAACGTGGGTCTAATTGCTACAATTCCCTTGAACGAAGCTACCGTCGCCATTAAAGTCGGAGCCCTCTTTGAATACACAAATCTCATTCATAACGAAGACTTTTTCCTGAAAACAAACGATTCCGACGAAAGTCCTTGGTTTGAAGAAAAAAAACGTGAGCCGGAACATGGAAATATCTCCCAGATGCGCGTGAGTTTTCCCCTGCTGTTTGCGCTAAAGGGACGAACTACCCCGGCGATGTTTGAAGTCGGTTCCAAAATATCCATTCCGATTCAAGATAAATACAAATCCGTTGATTTTGTTGACCATAACATAAGACCTGCTGTCGATGCAGCGCTTCTCATCGGAGGGTCATTCATCATCAATAAGTATTTCACATTAATGACTCATATTGAAGCTCAGTGGAGCGAAATTTACGATGATGAACTGTTTGTCGGTGTTTCGGACATCAGTCTTTTAGGCATCCACGTCGGGTTAGTATTCACACCGTTCTAAGCGTTAAAGTTTTTTGTTCATGAAAAGATTGCACCCTATTCTATTTGCACCTCTGTGTGCCTCCCTTGCCTTATTGTGTGCTTGCGGCGACATTGTTGATATATCTTCTGAAGAAAGCTACAGTCAAAAATGCAGTAGCAGCGCTGATTTTGATGGATTCCAGAAAGATTTCGGTGGCTACAAAGAGGGCAAAAGTATCCCTTACAAGCATTCGGACGGATACCTGTTTTCGCTCACGGTAACCAGCAGGACAAAGGAATTTGATTCCGCCTGTCAAAAGCATATGAACACCGTGCTGGAATCCCCCTACCCCATCTATTATATTTCAGTTTCTGCGACAGCACCCACCTTTTACTACAGTGAACTGGACCAGCTGCGTAACGACGCCGTCGTGGTCAAAGTCGGGCAATACACTTTTGCACTCCAGAATCCCAAAGGCCTCGATTCTACCAAAGTCAGCACCATGGAAATCAATGGGGTCAAATACACGGATGTCGCCGTCAGCAACGGTCGCAAATACAAGCAGCCCTACACAAGTGTAAACCAATACTCAACCGAAGAATCTGATGCAAAGCTGTATTACCAGACCAAAAAAGGCATTCTGAAAATCGAATTGGAAGACGGCAGCTCTATTGCCATCAACGAGGGGGATAAATAATGAAAAAAGCGTTCTTCCTTGTATTGAGCGGGATGCTCTTTTGGGCTTGCAGCAATGGTGACGATTCGTCTGAACGTGGTATCCCCCACGACTTGCAGGTCATCCTAGACGGCGAAAAAGGATTCAGCCCCGATACCGTTATATACCTCGCCGACTCCGTCAAGTTTATCGATATGCTGACCCAATCGGCTGACTTTGACTTAAGCGGTCATCCGGGATTGGACTATATTGTCAAGGGGATGACTTCTGGCATCGATATCCAATTGCAGGTGCTCCCAGGGAATGACGAAATCATTGTCAGTTGCTACCAGAGTTACGAAAAAAGAGTCGTTTTCAGCGAGCCGAAGCTTCCGGCAGAACAGGACGGTTTCTCCCTGAAGATGTTGGATTCCGTCAAAGCCGGCGATTCCGTGTTTTATGATGTCTTGAAATTCGATGCAACCGACGCCACCAACAACCCGTGCAATATTTCCGCTTTCTATTACGGGATTCACGATGGTTTAGTAAAAGTCGTAAGCAAGAACGAAGTCGAGATGAACCGTGTGCCAGCCAAGGCCTATGAAGATGCTATGGACCGCAGGGAAAAAGAACGCGCCCTGGCAGATTCCATTGCTCAGGCAGTCGCCGATTCCATTATCCAAGCGAATACGCCAGTTGAGAAAGACGGCTCCGACGATTCATCCATCGAGATTCCACAAGAAATCCTGGACCTAGCCGATTCCGTTTCAAACTGCATCAAGAAGGCCTATTCTTCCGGGTCGCTTTCGGCGATAAAAAATTGCAAGATTTAGATTAAATGGCCTTACTGAAGGCCATAAACGCTGTCTTCAAACTTGAAATACGTGAAATCTTGTAAGGTATCGGGAACAACGATCCGGAACCTGCTGCTATAGCATTGGCATTCCTTTGTCGAGCGGATTTCCGCAAGATTCACGGACAACGTGTCTCCCAAAAGTTCATAGGATAAATCCGCATCAACTTCGCATAGTTCTCTTTTCAAGAATTCTATTTTGGCGGGCCCGTTACTAGCTTTAATCAACTTGGCCGTTTTACTACTATCCGGACTCATTTTTGCAACGTCTGGTATCGACAGACATTCCTCAAACGTAATGGACGGAACATCCTGATTCACCTCGGCCGCCTTGATGGAATCCAAGTTGACTCGAACGGGCTGCACGCAAGTGACGGTCATAATCGATGGCGGAGGGCACACGCCTTCCGCTAACTTATGAACTCTCTCCGTACCGTTTTCGATGTAGATTGTATCTACGCAACAGGCTGCGGGATTATAGTTGCCCCCATCAAGCCAAGAACTACTCAACGGCGGCAAGAAGACACTTGACGAAGACGGTTCCTGTGATTCGCTTGATTGCGGCTGCGTTTCACTTGACTGCGGAATGGCGTCAGCACTTGATGCAGGAATTTCGCTTGAGGCCGGAACAACATCTTCTTTTGAAGAAGATGAAATATCCGGCGTTGCGATAGTAGCCGATGGTGCGCTAGAATTGTCGTCAGAGCAAGCCGAAAAGAGAGCTGCAAGCCCAAACAAAACCCCAATTGCAGGCAACACTTTGTTTTTCATAATCCCCCTCCTCAATGGGAATACCCCTAATATATAATTTTCTAAGGCATCCATCAAAAAAATGCTTAACGGACGCGATGAAATTATCTTGCAATGCGGATGCTCTGGATTTTGCCGGAGGTACGGTTGCGTAGGATGTACACGCCAGAGTTCTTCACTTCGTTGGAAGTCTTGAGGATTTCCTTGGCGGCATCGAAACCGTAGGCCGAAAGTCTGCCCAGGCGTACTCCATGCAAATCAAGGACGTCGTAATTCTGGAGCGTATTTTGCTCTAAGTGGAGCTTGCCGCCGATATTCCCGTTATTTTTATCGCTAATGGCAATCGTCTGTTCAAAAGCAGCTGAATCCAACGAATCCAGCGGATGTCTAGGAAAGCCTTTGTCGTACCACATGTTCTTGGCGTCGTAGAAGTGTTCGTTGAAATATTCCTTGAGCCAGGTCATTGCAGGGCGGTCTACCCCATCCTTGATAAGTCCGGGATTCGATTCATCTGCCCATACACTGGCTCCGACTTCGTAAAGGTAGCCCCAAAGGTTTACACCTGCAATGTATTCCGATTCCA
The DNA here is from genome assembly GCF_002210295.1 of Fibrobacter sp. UWB5. Taxonomy (NCBI): domain Bacteria; kingdom Pseudomonadati; phylum Fibrobacterota; class Fibrobacteria; order Fibrobacterales; family Fibrobacteraceae; genus Fibrobacter; species Fibrobacter sp. UWB5. The sequence goes on from NZ_MWQH01000006.1 coordinate 155,962, forward strand.
TAAAGAGCGGGATATGTTCGGAATAGCATGCTTTTTGGAGGCTGTCGTTATTCGTACCGACGCTATATTCAGTGATAAACAACGGAAGCTTTATTTTGTCGTAGATTTCCTGAATGCCGTTTTGAATGCGTTCGGAGCTAAAACATTGCGCTTCCGGGCCGGATCCTTGGACGAGTGTGGCGAAAATGATTTGGTACGCATCGACGGGTGCGCCCTGCTCCTGGATTTTTTTGATAACTTCGGCGCCTTGATTGTTTTTCCAGCCGTAATCATCGTAGTCGTTCAAAGTTAGGATTGCTTTGGGCCAGCGCTTGCGAGCCATCTTGAACGCCGTGGCTATGAATTTGTAGTCATCATTGTCGCCACCGAGAGCTTCGATGATTTTATTGCCGCTCCCGAATCCAGAATGATAATGACCATAGCTGTCGCGGGAACCTCCGTTTACCACCTCGATCATGTAAGGTGCGGGGTAACGCATGGCAGCTTTGTCGAACCAGTTTTCAACGGCTTTCTTGGTTTCGTCTATATCAAGGTTGTAGAGCCAGCTGGGGGTATGGGTTCCCCAAAGCAAGCTACGGAAATTGAAATTTACTTTGTTTTTTTGCGCCCAATAGTAGATGCGGTCGCAGCCAGACCAGTCGTACTCGCCACGCACTTTTTCAATGACGGCCCAAGAGCACGCATTTTCAGGCGAAACCTGGTTCCAGTAGGTTTGAAAATCCTCGGGGATTTCTTGCTTGTCGGCAATCATGTTCCCGAAGAACTTGGTCGCTCCATCGGCAAGGCCACGGCCGTAACGGGCGTTCGGATTCTTGAAATATTCCTTGAGCCAGGTCAATGCCGGGCGTTCCACACCGTCTTTGATAAGGCCGGAGTTGCCTTCTGTAAGCCATGTCTTGCCATAAACGTAGCCCCAAAGGGTAATGCCCTTCACATATTCTGTTTCCATCAACAAGGGAATATGTTCTTGGTAGCATTCCTTTTGGAAATCGTCATTGTTGGTTCCGACATCGTATTGGGTGATGTATATCGGGAGGCCGGTTTGCTCATGGGCTTCATGAAGAACGCGCTTGAGTGTCGTAGAACGGAGGCATTGATAACCAGAGCCTTGTAGTGTTGTTTCGTGGAACTGCATTCCGTAAGCATCGACGGGAGCGCCCTGGGCCTTGATTTTCTTAATTAGGTCAATCCCTTCGTTCTTTTGCCACATGATTGTGTTGTAGTCGTTATAAATCAGGATCGCCTCAGGCCAACGCTCACGGGCCATTTTGAAAGCGGTTACCACAAATTTGTAGTCGCCATCGTCGCCGCCGAGAGCCTCAACCAGTTTGGAAGAGGTAAAACTGGAGTGGTAGTTTTTGCCCGATTTGACCGCCTCATTGACCACTTCAATCATGTCGAGGTCGGGGTAATGTTCTTTAACCGCATCAATCCAATCAGTCCAAGCCTTTTTTGTTTCGTCAATATCGAGTTTGATCAACCACTGCGGGTTTTGCGAACCCCACAAAAGTGTATGGAACGTGAAATATGCGTTGTTTGTTTTTGCCCAGTTGTAGCCGAGGTCGCAACCCGACCAGTCGTACTTGCCGCGTTCTTTTTCGACATGGCCCCAGTTGCATTCATATTCGACGGTAATTTGGTTCCAGTAAGTTCCAAAGTCGTCAGGGATTTCGCCAAAGGTAGTGGTGTTGCCTAAAAATTTGGCCGCTCCATCGGCAAGGCCTACATCAGCAAAAGAAAATGTCGATGCAGCAAGGGTTAATGCCAATGTCTTAAAGATTTTTGATATTCCACTCATTGCGACCCCGGATTTATTTAGGTTACAGCACGCAATAATAAAACTACCTATAATACGGAGAAAAGCATCAAATTAAAAGATTGTTTCATGGACAAACTATCAACGTAGACACTTACTGCTTCAAAAGGCGTTTTTTGCATATTTTTCCATAAATTTGTAAAAAAATAAGGATAGGCTTGACAAAACCAGCTAAAATAGTATATATTTGTGCAGTGAACAGATGTTTATGATTTAAAGCGGTTTTGAGGCATTGTAAGCAATGATTGAACGAATTCGCGGAATTTTGATTGAAAAGTCTCCCACTTTTGTGGTTGTAGACGTGAACGGCGTGGGTTACGGCGTGAATATTTCGGCCTATACGGCGGGCAAACTGCCCGAGGTAGAAAGCGAGGTGACGCTCTACACGAACCTGGTGGTGCGCGAAGACTCCATGACGCTGTTCGGTTTTGCCGATAAGACCGAGAAAGACACCTTTATCATGCTGCTCGAAGTGAACGGTGTAGGGCCGAAACTTGCCCAACGCATTTTGAGCGGAAGCTCCCCCGCCGACCTTTTGAACATGATTGCCAGCGACAACAAGAGCGCCCTCGGCAAGATCAAGGGGCTTGGCAAAAAAACTTGCGAACAGATGGTGCTTTCGCTAAAGGATAAAGCTGGGGCCATGCTGCAGGCCTTGGGTGATGTGGAAGGCTCTGGCATTACAGGTATGGGCGCTCTCACAGGCCCGAAGATGGAGGCTGTTCTTGCCTTACATACGCTGGGCGTCAAAGATCCGGCTGCAGAAAAGGCCGTGATGAAGGCTGCTGAAATCTTGGGTGATTCGGCAGATGCCGCGACACTTATCCCCGAGGCTCTCAAATATCTTTAAGGAGATGCCCGGTCTCGCCGGGCATGACAATCGAAAATGGACGATCAGCGGATTATTTCGCCCGAAAAAAGGGCCGGCGACGAAAGCGATGTAGAGCGTTCCCTGAGACCGCCTACTCTTGAAGAATTTACAGGCCAGAAGAACATTAAAGAGAGCCTTTCGATTGCGATTGAAGCCGCGAGACATCGCGGCGATTCGCTGGATCATTGCCTTTTTTGCGGGCCTCCGGGTCTTGGCAAGACGACTTTAGCCGGAATTATCGCCAAGGAAATGGGTGTGAATATCCATATTACGAGCGGTCCTGTTCTTGAAAAGGCGAGCGACCTTGCGGGGCTTTTGACAAGCCTGCAAGAGAACGACATCCTGTTTATTGACGAAATTCACCGTCTGAACCGTGTGGTGGAAGAATACCTCTACCCCGCTATGGAAGATTTTAGGCTCGATATCATGCTGGATTCCGGGCCGGCGGCCCGCAGCGTGAACTTGCCGCTCAAGCATTTTACGCTGGTAGGCGCGACGACTCGCAGTGGCCTTTTGACCAGCCCGCTACGCGACCGATTCGGTTTGCAGTACCGCCTGGAGCTTTATGACGAAGACGATATCAAGAGCATCTTAATGCGCAGCGCGAAGATTTTGAATGTGGGGCTTGAAGAAGATGCCGCCAGACTTTTGAGCGGCCGTTGCCGTGGAACGCCCCGAATTGCAAACCGCGTGTTGAGGCGTTGCCGAGACGTGGCGCAGGTCCGCGGAACAGGCGTTATCGACTTGATGTCGGCCAGCAAGACGCTTGAAATGCTTGGAATCGACGGCGAAGGCCTGGACCATATGGACCGCAAAATTCTCTCGATGATCATGGACAAGTTCGGCGGTGGCCCCGTGGGGCTGGGCACCATCGGGGCAGCGCTCGGCGAGGAGCCGGACACCCTCGAAGAAGTCTACGAGCCGTACCTGATCCGCAAGGGGCTCCTCGCGAGAACGCCGCGTGGCCGTACCGCCACGCGCACCGCCTACGAGATGCTTCACCGCAGCATTCCGAAAGCACTTGCCGAAGCCAGTGCGCAAGAATCGCTGAATTTGTAATTTTTGAGTACCTAAAAACTTCATAAACAAACCATTGTATGGGAACTTTTGTCCACATAGTAGTTATGGACGTGCTCCCAAGTCGATATGTTTTTCTGCAGAATAGTTATGCAACGAATCAATAGCGTCATAATCGACCTATTAATGTGTTTTTTATGTAAATCGATTTTTTCATTCCTTAAATAAAATGCATTTACTTACAAACAACATGTTTTATGTAATTTATTGTAAAAAAAACATAGAAATGAACATTTGTACCAATTTATAATTTGCAAATGTAGTATATTTATCAAACCATATACTAGAAGGAGATTAAAATGAAAAAAAAGTATTGTATTTCATCGCAATTACGCTCTGCGCCTGCGGTAATTCAGAATTAGAGAACAATGTTGTCCAAGATTCACAACAAGACTTATCTAGTCCTGAACTTGCCTATAACGAAAGTATTGGTGATTCTATCCTCCCTTATTTTGAATTTGACGAACAAGGTAATAAAATTCAAATTTTCCAAAACAATAATAACGTTTTAAAAAAAGAAGTAGGAAATAGAAAGTTAGTTTTAGATTCACTTAGCGAATTTCTAGAACTTGAAACATATTATGCAAATCGACTTGCCAACGACCCTGACTATAGTCGTACAATCAAAAGACCATTGGATTATGTATGTCCAACCTCATGGCTGGCTATGAGCGAAGACTATAATACCATCACGCTTGCAAATGGCGATACACTTTTATCTGACAAAATATTATTTAGTAACTGCGAATACACCGGTTTTTCTTGTGATGATTGCGATGATTCCAGTGACAAAGATCCTTATTTGGATGCTTTGAAGGTACAAAAAAAATCCGTTGAGAACACAGATTTTGATTCTAAAGTCACTGTTGAAATCTATCCTTATAAAATGATTGCTTCATCATTTGTAACAAATGTTAAATATGTATATTCATCTGCGGGATCTGAAACTTATTTCCAGAAAAGGCAACGTGTTTGGAGAGGTCCGTTTAAAGGAATGGTATGGAGATGGGCTGCATTCGATCCTGATCGAAATGGAATAAGAACATATTGTTTCAACAAATGCAAATACGAAGAATCTTATGGAGGCCTAATCAGCAGCTTTGAATGTTCTGAAACGAGACACGCAACAGACTTGGACACTTGTTGTGATACCGAAGACATAACGGTAAGATGCAAACTTTCATTTCCATTCCAAGGAGGAATTCAAGTATCTGTAAACTCTTCTACAGATAATGGAGTCACAATGACTCCAATAAATAAGTTAGAAGACCTAAAAGAATACACGAACGATCCTAGTGTTAACGTAGTTACCGAATACAACGGCGCTGTTATAGGTATGCACTATGTTCGTCATGGGAACCATGAATTTAGAGCAAAAACTAGTAAAAACGCTCCTGCAGACCTTATAAAGCATATTAAACAGAAATATACCCTATCTTATAGGTAAAACAATATGAAAAAAATATTTCTATTGCTAGCCATCTTTGCGGGATTTAGCTTTGCAGAAATTGGAGCATCTCTCGGATTTGGTCCTTACCATGGAATGGTCGGAGTCGAATATTCAATAATAAACCAGCATCTATCCGCTAATATACACTTGAGTGGCTACGATTCTGATTACGACTTCATGGGAGGAATCGGCCTAACATATAGATTCCAAGGATTGACTGGCCCTTATATATTTCATTCTTCCGAATGGATAACAGGAGAATTAGAAGGTTTTACCATTCTTAATGCGAATAGCGACAACACGTATCTTGAAGAAAAAAATGTCGACATAAATTATTGGCGATTAATATTCGGTTGTGGATATCAACATATGTTTACTAAACATTTTGGGGCATATTTTGAACTAGGCTTTCAATTCTTCGCTGGTAATGGAAGTTACTATACCAATTTCGATATAGATGACGGATCTCTCAATCGAGATGAAATCATCTTCCCATTCGGCTTTGGTATAGTAGTAGAATTATAACATGAATTACTTCATTTGCTTTATAGTCTTTTTTCTTGTTAGTTGCGCATGTCAGGATCCACGCGGATGCAATGCATCTAATGGAATCGGAAATGCGGCTAATCGAACTAGATTAGTGCAAGAAGGAAGGGATTATCAGACATATCAAAATACAAAAATGCCTCTTCCCCCTAGCAATTCTGACAACAAACAAAACAAAATGCCTCAGCTACAAATTAACCATGAGATAGACAGCCTCGTAATAAATGATAGACTTGATTTAAATAACTTATAGAAATCAAGGGAAATAGTCAGACACTTAAGCTCCGGCTGTTTTACCGTCTTTTTTTTCTGAGTAGAGAGCGAAGCAAATAAAGCGAAAGACATTTATCGTGGTGAAGATTGTTTTTTTCCTATTTCGGAACAATTCTATCGATACACTTATTTCATTTTGACATCTGCAGGCGTTGTAACGTCTGCATTTTCTTTATAAATTCATTATTGGTGATGAGGATGTGTTAATTGGAGGCATGATGCATCTTAAAACGACTCTTTCCGTTCTCGCAATCGCGGCGGTAGCAACCATGGCACAAAACAAAGCATATTCTGGCGCAGAACTCTACACTCTGAAAGAAGTTGAATATGGCAAGTTTGAAGCCCGTATGAAGATGGCTGCAGCATCCGGCACCGTCAGTTCCATGTTCCTTTACCAGAACGGTTCTGAAATTGCAGACGGACGCCCCTGGGTGGAAGTTGATATCGAAGTTTTGGGTAAAAACCCGGGCAGTTTCCAATCTAACATCATTACCGGCAAGGCTGGCGCACAGAAAACCAGCGAAAAGCATCATGCTGTGAACCCGGCTACCGACCAGGCGTTCCATACCTACGGCCTCGAATGGACTCCTAATTACGTCCGTTGGACTGTCGATGGAGTCGAAGTCCGCAAGACCGAAGGCGGCCAGGCAAACGACCTCAAGGGAACGCAGGGCTTGCGCTTTAACCTCTGGTCTTCCGAAAGTGCTGCTTGGGTCGGCCAGTTTGACGAATCCAAACTTCCGCTTTTCCAGTTCATCAACTGGGTCAAGGTTTACAAGTATACTCCGGGCCAGGGCGAAGGCGGCAGCGACTTCACTCTCGACTGGACGGACAATTTCGACACATTTGACGGCTCCCGCTGGGGCAAGGGCGACTGGACCTTTGACGGCAACCGCGTCGACCTCACCGACAAGAACATTTATTCCAAGGACGGCATGTTGATTCTCGCCCTCACTCGCAAGGGTCAGGAAAGCTTCAACGGCCAGGTTCCGAAAGACGACGAACAGCAGCCCGTTTCATCGAGCAGCGTTACCCCGAGTTCCTCGAGCGTGGCATCGTCTTCTATCGTAGCATCTTCCTCCAGCGTTACGCCGAGTTCCAGCAGCCAGTTCGTTCCGCCTATCTCTAGCAGCGAACAGGAAACCGGCATTCTCCAGAACCGCGTCAAGTTCCAGAACAAGGAAGTTCGCGGTACGGTCAACGCCAAGGGTGCTCGCGTGAACCCGAACAACAAGGCCAACTATCAGGTTGACTTCAATTTCTAAAGCCATTCATCCAACCCCAAACAACCCCGACCTGCGCAGGAACCTCCCCTGCGCAGGTTATTTGTTTATAGAGATGAATAGCCTTGAGCCGCTTGTGGCTCACATTTTTATTAATATTTAAAGCATGAAACAGCGGATTATCAAAGCTTTGATCGATATGAACTTGAACGACGGGGACAGGCTGCCTTCCGTACGTTCGATGATCAAGGGGTTCGGGGCTTCGTCTGGCACGGTGCAGGCGGCGCTTACGGAGTTGGAATCTGCTGGAAAGATTTGCAAAATCCAGGGCAAGGGCTGTTTCTGGGGGACAACCCCGCTCAAGAACAGGGTTCCTTATGTCCACGAGACGGTCTCTGAAAAGCTCGCCAAGGCATTCGAGCGAGACTTTGCGCAAGGATTTATCAAGCCGTCGCAACCGCTCCCCCTTTCGAAGGAACTTTCAGCCCGCTACAACGTTTCGCAGGGCACTCTCCGCAAGTTCCTTGAAGAAAAAGTTGCCCGCGGAATCCTGAAAAAAGAAGGCCGCCAGTACCTCTTTTACCGCAAGCAACAAAAGAAAGACGACGCGCCACTCAGCGAACTCATCTTCGTAACGCGCTGTAACAGTTGGGGCGGATTCAGCGCCGAAAGTGAACGCGAATTGGACTTCTTGCGACTCGTGTACAAGACCGCAGGTAAGAACCATTACAAACTCACGCTGTTCGGTATCAACGACGCCTCGGGCAAGCTCATTGACCGAAGCGGCAAACCTTGCAAGCTTTCGGAACACCCGAACGCCGTGGGCGCGATTCTTTCTACACTCCTGGTGCAAAATTTCAGGCCGCTTTTGACGTTTTTTGCCGATGCGGAATTCCCCGTGGCCGTATGGTGGGAACACCCCATCGATGCAGTCCCCCGCAGCTTTATGCGCAAGGACAACTGGGTATTCTTCAATTCCACCTTCGGAAAGCAACCCGGTAAAGAAATCGGCCGCTACCTGCTCGGCCTCGGCGTCACAGAAGTCGGCTATTTTTCACCGTATCACAACAGTTCTTGGTCCAAGGACCGCTTGACCGGCCTCGAAGAATCGGGACTGGTGGTGCACCCCTACGTGGACGCCGAATTCGCTAGCCCCTGGGACTATAAGCAGATTGCCCGCAAGAAAGTCGAAAAGCTTTCCGTGGAAATCATGGCGCGTACCCTTGAAAAAGAAAAACTCAAGGCGCTTGCCGAGCGTGCTCTCGCCTTCCAGGCGGCAAACGGCAACAACATGCCGTGGATTTGCGTAAACGACGAAGTCGCCGGCATCTTCATGGAAATGGTCGAAGAAAACAACATGGAAATTCCTGTGCCGAATATCGGACCGAATTACATCGCCTTCGACAATTCCATGGAAAGCTACCTGTTGCGCATTCCGTCTTACGACTTCAACACCGACGCGCTCGTGGAGCAGATGTTCTACTACATCAGCAGCCCCTCGGCTTTTGACGGCATCAAAAAAATCCACCACATTCTCGGGAACGTGGTGGAAAAATAAAGCGTCTTTTTCTCTTATTTATCCAATTTCTTCAGCAGCGAATCTAGACGGGTCGTCAATTGGATTGCCCCAAGATAACTCAAATGGTCCTCGTTGAACGCCATTTCGTCGGTATAGTCATGATCCCCCATTTTATTTTCATCCCATAAACGGAAATGAGGGTATTTCTGCTCCAAGTCTTTAATTTCTTCGATCAAAGCCGGGGCTTCGCTTCTACGGATTCCATAGCGGCCAAAGGAACCTGTTTCTTTAAAAGCCGGACTTTGCGGGAAAATAATGCCCACGACAAAGATATCCCTTTCTTCGGCTGTTTTCAATATATTTACCAAATGCTTTAAACTAGCGTAATAATTCTCCGACAGTTCCCTCATCCACGTGCTATCGTTATCGACAGAGGGGGCTGTTTCCCAATTGCCGGGCGGCTCGTAATTGTAACCGCGAGGCGCTATAAAGCGTTCCTGATAAGCCTCTAGACCCAAAGATTCTTCTGTCAGTCGTGCCAATTCTTCGGGCACGCTATCTTTCCAGAAATCATGGTTCTTGTCATAAACAAAGCCGGGGTAATTTGCGTATTCCTGAGAAAAGAAATTGTACGTACCGGTTTCGGAATGGTACCACAAGTCAATATCCAAGGAGACAACGATATACTTCAATCTCTTGAAATGCGGCAGCACGTAGTTCGTCAACAGATAATCCGATGTCGCCATCATGTTCGGAACATTGGAAAGATTCAGCGCAAAGAAAGAGGTATCTAGACCGAGCGGAGCAATCGCATCTAGCGGTCTCGACGAGCCGAAAATGGCGACATTGGCCGTATCCTTGAATTTCCACAGGAGTTCCATTTTATAGCGCAGAATAACCGATGCAACACTCCCCTGTGGCGTGAAATAGACGCCGGCGCTATCCACATTAATCGAGGAATCATCTGCAACAAGGGGTTCCGAATAAACCCACATATTCGGATGCCAAAGTTCATCGCCTTCGGCAAGTTCCGTAAAACTGCTGTCTTGCAAATCAAGCAATACGATTTTGCGGTGAGAGCCGTTCGTATTCACAAGAGTCGCAACAGCAAGATTCAAGTTGCCCGCCCATTCCGTATGGTCAAACGTGTAGCCCGCCGGTGCACGGAAAGACTGAATCAATTTCCCTAAAGAATCCGTCACGAAAAGCCGTTCGTGAGTCGCATACCTTCCGCCGGCAAACTTACGCCCCGTAGAACTGCCGAAATCCAGGAACAGGGTGCGATTGGAGCCATCTTTTGAAAGCGAAACATTGCAGGCCTGTTCGCCATTGTACCAAACTGTATCGTGGTCCGAAACGCGAGCACGCAAAAGTCGCGCGCCAGAAACAGCCAATCGGCCATCGGCACTGATTCCACCGTGGAACGCGCCATCGAACAGTTTTTGCGGAATACCGAATTTACCGTTTGCAAAAATCACTTGCCAAGTCGAAGTCGAGCGGAAGGCTGCTTCGTCTTTATTGTTCCCCGCATGGGTCACATACACAATGGCGGTGTCGCCGGATTCAAGCACACGCCAGCGCGGAATGGCGGCACTTTCGACATCGAGCTTGATCAGGTTAGAACCCTCTTCGTTCAAATCTCGCACATAAACCGCAGACTTGCCGTCAAGCCCCTCATACATCGTAGAAAAGGCGACATGGCTGCCATCAGGCGAAATATCGGGGTGGAACACATCGATCGAATCGACGATTTCTACAACAGACAAAGTCCCGTTAGAATAATCAATGAAAGCGAGGTTTCCCGTAACATCGTTTCTAAAGGCAAGTTTGGTCTTATATGTATTGGTATGGGCGTATACCGACGACGAATTCGCTAGCGGAGTAATCCTGCTCGAAGCGGCGCGGCCTGAACTCCCCATCCATAAGGCATCAGGAATATTACCGAAAACAAGGCGGAACCCGACATAATCACCACGAGTCGAAGAGGTGACCGAATAGACATCGCCGCGGGAATGCACAGAAATAGACGTAGCCTTGTTGCGGAAACTGCCGCCTTTAACGACGCGCTGCGCAAGCGCTCCCCCATCGGGCGAACCGACATAATTCATCACGAGAGTATCACGGAAATTTCCAAACCAGTCGTTCACCCATTCCAAGGCATTGCCCATCATGTCACACAATTCATCTTCGTCGGCCATAGAACAAACCGGGTGCAATTTATATTCGGAATTGTCAGCGGTCCAGGCTTTTTTGGCGTTCCAGTTCGATTTCGCGACAAGCATCCATTCCGCTTCTGTCGGCAAATGGTACGATTCAATCTCGGGATGGTATGCAAAACCCTCTAGATTGACACAGTGCTTTTCGGAATCAAATGACTTTGCCAAATAAGTATAAGCGGTATCAAGGCCTTCCTTTTTGCTGCGTTCATTGGCAAAAAGAACCGCATCGTAGAAGGTCAAATTCACTGCCGGAAGTTTCTCGGAGGTACATTCCAGCGTAAGGCCCGCCGACGATTTCATGAGGGCGTTAAATTCGCTACAGGTGATTTCGTGCCTGGACACATAAAAATCGTAATTGAACTTCACCTTCATGGCCGGGCGTTCATTCACGCGCGCATCGGGCAAATTCGTGCCCAATTCGACGGTCAAATCGTTCGCATGAATCAAGATCAATTCGCGCGCCTTAAACAGGCTGTCAATTCGAGCGAGACTGTCTATGCGGGCAAGACTATCCTTCAGCAAGCTGTCTTTAATCAGACTGTCCCTCATGAGACTATCTTGCAAGAGACTATCACTGGGTTCAGGGATTACGAGCTCAATTTCTTCAGGAGCCTCTTCATCAGAGACTGCCGATTTTGAATTGGTACAAGCAATTAGGACTAGCTGTAAAAACAGCAGTAAGAAAAATGTCCTTCTCATAAAGCTCTATACCCCACAAATACTCCCCTTAAATATAAAATGACGGCTTCCGATAAAGAAGCCGTCATTTAAAAATGCGAACTACTTGTTTTTGTTCACGATCAAGGTCTTGGCCTTGAATGTCTTCTTGTCGATCCACTTGACCATCAAGGAGACCTTGTTGTCCTTGTTCAGGGCGGCCCAGTACTTCTTGAGCGTGTCTTCGGCGTTGTCAAAAATCGGCATCAGCTTCGGGAAGCCGTTGAAAGACGGAATCGGGCTGCCGTCGGTTTCGTAAGTGCTGATGAAGTGGCCGAGACCCGGCAGAGCCTTTTCGTATTCAAACGTCATGCGTTCGCAGCCGGCTTCTTCGCTGTTGTTGCGACTCTTGAGAATGGAGAGCTTGTACACAGCAGGCTGGGCGTTCTTGTAATGGATGCCCGAGATGCGCGGCGTGAAGTTCGGAGCGTCATCTTCATACTGGCGCGTAGCGAGAGCGCTTTCGAAGGTGCCGCCCAGCTTGATGGCGTTATAAATCGTATCGGTCTGGTCACCGTTGGTGATGATCTGCACGTCGGCCGTGTGGCGGGCCGGGTAGTAGATAATCAGGTGCGGGTCGGTGAGCTTGGATTCGTCGAAGGCCTTCGTCTTCATGAAGCCGGTCTTGGCTTCCATTTCGAAAACGCGGTTACGGCTGTTCACGCTACGGCCCATAATCCAGTAGACCTGCACGTAGGACTTGCCGTCGGCGCTTTCGCCGAGCACAATGCCACGACCAGGATACGGGTTATTGGAGAGGGCCTTGAAATTCTGTTTTGCTTCGTCTGTGTATTTCATGGCCCGAAATATAGAAAAACTATTAGTTATTCATATTGCGGAGCAGGGCCGGGAACCACCTCATACACAGTCTCCTTTTGTAGGTAAGGAGTGTGCGCAAAGTACTTGATGTCCGCGTCCCTCGCCTCTATATCGAACCAAATGTCGTTAACGCACTTGCACGCAGTTGGAAGCATCGCCGTGACATCGATTCTTAGCGTATCGCCAAAACGCCCCACGTCCATCATCACCTTGTCAAACCCGCAATAGCCAGCCATTTTCGGAATCATCAACCGGTATTTGCCGTCCTCGTTATACAGATAGGCCAACGGTGAATCTTCCGTACTCTCTTTCAGCAAGATCGTTTTCATGGAAAGGTTTTCGTAGCAGCCCTTGAAGAACATCCTTACTTCACGAGATAAATCCTGTTCTTCTGCGGTAGAACCGGCTTCAGAAACAAGCTGTTCAGCAGAATCCGGCTCAACTTCGTTAGACGGATTTTCAGGCACAACCTTCTGCAAAGGAATGACACGATAACCATCATACTTCGTGTACTTCACGTTTTCAAAAGTCGAATCGAATTTTACCTCAAACGTCACCTTTCTCGGACAGATACAATCAAGCTGCATTTCGTCGTGCTCAATTTTCGGATCGACAAAGAGAGTGTCCCCCTCTGCAACCACATCGACATCCACGATATAGGAACTGCAACCCAAGACAATATTTTCAATGGTAACAAGAGCATATTCTTCGCTATTGGCGGGGTAAATCATTGATATATTCTTATCCAAATCCGAAGTTCCGTCTTCGACTACAGACAAATTTTCATTCAAATCGGTTGCTTCATTTTCAGATTCCTGAGCACGAAGACCGTAAACGCATTGTGCACTCAGATTCCTCACCTGATTTTGAGGAATCGAGGATTGAACCGATCCCGTCAAAGACGAATCATCCGAGCAAGCAATAAACATAAGCGAGAATGCTGCAGTAGTGAAAATCTTATTCATAATCTAGCTCCTTCTGTTTTTCATTTTTTCAAAAAAAATTTGATCAAATGAGGTGTAACTTTATACCTATAATATACGCTAGATTTTTTCAAAAATCAATGTTTTTATTATACAAAAATTCGCTTTTTGTATCAAAATCAAAGATTTTTGTAGTAAATCATTACATCTTAATCTCTATATTATACACGCTGTATAATACAAAGAAATTAGGTGCAGAAGCACACCTAATTAACGTTTCGGGTTGTAATTGTTCATGAGCACCATGGCGACGGCAACGCAGAGCATCACCACGCTGCCGACAATGACTTGCTGGCGGTGGTTGTATTCGCGCTTGACGTAGCTGGGATTCTCTTCGTTGAGTTCCTGGAGGGTCGGGCCCTGGTTCAACTTGGTCGAGTCGACGCCGTACGTTTCCGCGATTTCTTCGTCGGTCATGTTCAGCGTACTGACGTAAGCGCTGTCGTACTTGTCGAGCTTGTCTGCGGCAAAAGACGCCCCTGCGGACAGGAGCGCTATAACCACAACAAGAACGAACTTTCTCATTATTCCTTCGCGAGCTTGTCGAGGATCTGGTTCACGAGGCCCGGGTTGGCCTTGCCGCCGGACTTGCGCATGGTCATACCGACCAAGAAGCCCTTCAGAGCAACCTTGCCCGCCTTGAATTCGGCGAACTGGGCAGCGTTTTCGGCGCAGACGGCACGGACCACTTCTTCGATGGCTCCGGTGTCGGTCACCTGCACGAGGCCCTTTTCCTTCACGATAGCTTCAGGATCCTTGCCAGTTTCAAACATTTCGGCGAAGACCGTCTTTGCAATCTTACCGTTGATGGTGTTGTCGGCAATCAGGTTCACGAGCTTGCACAGGTCTTCGGGCTTGATCTTGAGGGCGCTGAGGCCGCCTTCCAGTTCCTTCACCTTGGCGAGGAGTTCAGTAATCACCCAGTTGGCCAAGACCTTGCCGTTCTTGCAGTTCTTGGCGGCGGTGTCGTACCATTCGCTCACGTCGCGGTCTTCGGTGAGCACCATGGCGTCGTATTCGGAAACACCGAAGTCGTCCATGAAGCGCTTGCGGCGGGCATCCGGCAGTTCCGGAAGCGTGCGGCGGATTTCTTCGACAAAGGCCGGGTCGGTCACGAGGCGGACCATGTCCGGTTCCGGGAAGTACTTGTAGTCGTGAGCGTCTTCCTTGCTGCGGATGACGATGGTCTTGTCCGCGTTGGGGTCGTAACGCTTGGTGCACTGTTCCACTTCCTTGCCGGCATCGAGCGTCGATGCCTGGAGGTTCATTTCGCAGTAGAGAGCCTTTTCAAGGTTCGTGAAGCTGTTCAAGTTCTTGATTTCAGCACGGATACCGAACGGAGCGTCTTCGCTGGCACGCAGAGAGATGTTGCCGTCGCAGCGCATGTTGCCGTTTTCCATGTTGGCGTTGGAAACGCGGGTGTATTCGAGAGTCTGCTTGATCTTCTTGAGGACCAGCACGGCTTCTTCGGGGCTACGGATATCCGGTTCGGTCACGATTTCGCAGAGCGGAGTGCCGCAGCGGTTCGCGTCGAAATGGGAATCGGTGGGGCTCATGTCGTGGATGAGCTTACCGGCATCTTCTTCCATGTGAATACGGGTAATGCCCACGCGCTTCTTGGTGCCGTCTTCCTTCACGATTTCGAGCCAGCCGTTCTTGCAAATCGGGTGGTCGTACACCGGAAGTCCGCCCGTCTGGGTAATCTGGTAGCCCTTCGGAAGGTCCGGGTAGAAGTAGTTCTTGCGGGTCCACATGGCGTTCAGGTCGATTTCGCAGTTCAGGGCAAGGCCCAGGCGAATCGCGTATTCCACCGCCTTCTTGTTCGGCACGGGCATGGCACCCGGCATACCGAGGCAAACGGGACAAACGTGCTTGTTCGGGGTCGTATTCACTTCGATTTCGCAGCCGCAGAACATCTTGGTTTTAGTCGCGAGCTGACAATGGATTTCAAGACCGATAACAGGACAATAATTGGACATAAAAACTCCGTATTATTTTACGGCATACAAAATAGAAAAAAGACAGGCTAAACAGCAGGAATTTTGAGTTTTTAGCCCTTAAAATCAGCTATTGCAATTTCCTATGTTTTTACTATTTTATCGCCATGCGTTTTGAAGTTCACCCTGTAAATCCGCAAGCGAGAATCGTGAAGCTTGCCGCTGCCGCCCTCGAAGACGACGGTCTTGTTCTCTACCCCACTGAATCTGGTTACGCGATTGGCTGCAACGCCGAATCGCCCAAGGCAATCCACAAGCTTTATGCCCTCAAGAAGCCGATGAAGAAATTCTTCATGGCGCTCATCATCCCGGACATCCGTAAGGCCACCGATTACGCCCGCGTTGACAACTTTGCATTCAACATCATGAAGCCGCGCGTGCCTGGGCCGTACACCTTTATTTTGCCCGCTGACCCGCACATCGCCCGCCGCCTGGACGTCAAGCGCCCCGAAATTGGCGTGAGAATGCCGACGCACCCGTTCTTCAAGGAACTTTTCCAACATTTCGACAAGCCGATTCTGAGCACGGCCGCCAAGCTCACCGAAGAAGACATGTACGAGCCGGATGACATCTGGAAGACCTTCGAGCATTCCGTCGACATGATGGTCGACTGCGGCCCCATCGAAATCAATCCGACCAACATCATCAGTTTGATTGGGGATCAAGTCGAAGTCATCCGTGGCGATTTGCTGGATCCGTAAAAAAGGGGGAAGCCTCCCCCTGGTTCGCACTTCGTTGCTCTCCACCCTCTCGCCTAGGGGCTTAGCCCCTAAAACCCCAAAAGCCACACGGATTAGAAATGCCTAACGGCATTTTTTTCGTCACACGAATTCGATTTTGCTAACGCAAAATCTGTTTTCGATTGTCTTGCCGGGCTTGACCCGGCATCTCCTTTGATGCGTGCTAAAAAAGTCCTCACCAATTGAAAATGCCCACGGCTCCAGAAAGTAAACGAAACTTGGCAACTTGTTGCCTTAGTTGAGTTATGCTCTATGAGTATAAGCTCGCCTCGCTCACATGGATTCGGCCTTCGGCCTCTAATGTTCGCTCGCCGACGTACTTTCCTCCGCTATCCTCAGCAGTTACTCTTATTCTGTCTTCCCGGCGAAGGCCGGGCGGACAGCACTTAGCACTTTTAGTGCTTAGTGCGCATGGCCACCAAGGTGGGATCTCCTTTCCCTGCCGGAAAAAAGGATTAGTAATCCTTTACGCAACGAATGCTATAAGGGATATGTTTTCCAATATGATCATCATCCCCAAGCCAAACACTTTGCTCAGTAATGGTGACCGCGAATGTTCCAATTTTACTAGATTCCTTAGGCAGCAAAAAATAAGCCTGCATCACGCTAACGTCATAAGCCTTCATCTTAAACAAAACAGACATTCCAGATGAATTAGCCCCGATCTTTTTCAATTTCCAATTTGATTTTGAAGCAAGATCTAGCCCTGCACTCGACGTATAGGTTCTCCATTCATAACCATTCATAATATGCCATCCATCCGGACAAATCCCCTGATGGATTTGCTCATCACCTTCTAAAGACTCTTTCCAAAACAGCGTATCATATTTTGCAGGCAAAGCCATCGCTTCGCTCCAAGTATACTGACCTCCCCACCCATTATCGCAGAACCACTCGTCATTCAGTTCACAATGTTTTTCTACCTTCGAATCATCAAGCATTCGCTTACTAGAATCAATCATCACACCATAGTTCAAGTTCTGAGCAAAAACTTCTATTTTATCTGCAGAACCATACGATTCAGACAAAACAACTGTTTTATACACTTGATGATCTCGAGGATCTTCGAATTCACTATAAACAGGTTCATAATCCGAAGCAAACAAGCTATCCATATTGGGGTAAACTTTTTCCTTAGGTTTGTAAACGATGGAATCAGTCTCCCAAAAGCCTTCTTCACAATGAGCATATACAGTACGATTCTCCTGATACAACGTGTCTAAAGAACCTTCATCACAGTATTTCAAAACAAATTCGCTACTACTCGACTCAACCACCGACGAGCTACTATTCTTGCCGCTTACGGAGCTAGAAGAGTTCTTTTCTGTTACAGAAGAACTAAAATTTTTCAAATCTTTCTGAGAAGACGAGGACGCGTTGTCGCTAATGCTACTCGACGAGATTTCTCCGATTGGATCGGGAGCAGAGCTACTTGATTCATCGCCGCAGGCAACGAACAAAACAGCAGAAAGCAACAACGCAACAAAATATTTCACAGAAGACCTCCAGTAACCACAATCGTTTTTGCCAAATTTAAATTATAAAAAAGGAATCACGTTAGTGATTCCCAATCAGCGTGACAATAAAGCAATCCTTAGCAGGCATCAAAGGAGATCCCGGCTTACGCCGGGAAGACAGAGAGGGCATTAAATAATTACACCATAGCGGCGCTGAAGTCGGCCTTGGTGCAGAGGGTTTCCTTGCCTTCGGCATCAACGGTCAGGAGTTCGCCACTGTACTTGTAAATGCCGTGGCGAGCCATGATGAGCTTGGCCTTCAGAACGATTTCAGCCTTCGGAATCACCGGAGCGCGGAAACGGCAGTTTTCGACCCCCATGAATGCCGGGCGCTTGCCGGTAGTTTCGGCTTCGCGACCGATCATGGTGAGGAGCGTGGCAGCCTGGGCCATGGATTCAATCTGAATCACGCCGGGGAGCACCGGATTGCCCGGGAAATGTCCCTTGAGGAATCCTTCTTCGCCGGTCAAATGCCACTTGGCAACGATTTCCATGTTTTCAGCATCGAGACTCAAGATTTCATCGACAAAGGCGAACGGGGCCTTCTGCGGAAGAACGCTGTGGACGACTTCGGCATCGTAGAGGATTCCATCGACGTTAGACTTGGGTAAAGATTCCAGCATTGACATAAGGAATGATTTTCTCCATGATTTGGTGGTGGGACACATGCCCTCCGTTGGTGATTTCGATTCTGACCCTCGGAAGGGCCGGACAGATAAAACTCAGGTCTCCAATCAAATCTAGTATTTTATGCATCGCAGGTTCGTTTGCGATGCGGAATTTTGGCGAACAGGCGCTGTTTTGAGCCGCGCAATCCCCCGCTGCGAGCAGGAGTCCGCAAGATTCATCGACACCGGCAAGGAGCCCTGCCGCACGGGCGCGCTCCAGTTCCACCTGATGGATGAAGGTGCGCGCCATGAAAATTTGGTACAAGTTTTCGGGCGAATAAATGGAGACGGAGGCCGCCGACTTCAGGTCGTAACCGTCGCGGGAGGTATTGCGGTCGAGCACATACTCGACTTCGAAGGTTTCCGCCGGCGTAATGCGGACATGGCCGTAGACTGCGGTATCGCTACCCAAGTCCCACTCGGCATGCACAGGAGCATCGAAAAAGACCAGCTCTTCGGGCGCTCCGCAGAATTTTCGCATTTCGCAGAAGAACGGAATCGCAGAACCGTCCATCATCGGGACTTCGGGCTTTGTAGCATCAGAGAGTCGCACGTTAAAGCGCCGGTGCGGCCACATCAGGAACACGGGTGCCAAATGCTCCGGCGAAAGCAACTGCAGCGAAGATTCCCCCGCCGCAGAATCCGCCGAGTCCTTCAACCTATAACCGGCGGTACGTTTCGCAAAAAATTCAAGTTCTTCAAAACAATGACACGCATCGCTGCGGTAAAAAAGCTTCTCGCCCACATACCAAGCTACAAAAGGAACCTTCTGCGGATCCTTTTCCAATGGCTCGACAGAAACAGAAGTCGAACCAAAGCTTAAGCTGGGGGATGTAAAATTCAAAATGCCACTCATCTCGAGCTACAAAATAGCAAACTGCGAGCTACTTCAGGTTCTTCTTCGCCATGACGCGGAGCTCGACCATTTGACGACGCCAGATGTCGATATCAATCGCCGGGAACCCAGCGACCGTCTTGCCCGCAGGCACGCTCTTAGTCACGCCCGCTTTCGCAGTCACAATCGCATTCTTGCCGACGGTCAAGTGCCCCGCCGCCTTTGCGCCGCCTGCGAACTGCACGCCGTCTTCGAGAATCGTCGTGCCGCCGAGAGCTGTTTGCGAGGCCATGTAAATATTGTTTCCGAGAACGCAGTTGTGCGCGATTTGCACCATGGAATCTAGATGGCAGTTGTCACCGATGGTCGTCGGAGAAATGAATCCAGCCGCCACAACCGTGTTCGCGCCAAAGCTACAGCGGTTCCCGATGCGCACTCCTGCAAAGTGCGGCACCATGCGGCGCTCGCCTTCGTGCTCGTAGAATCCGAAGCCGCGGCTACCGACCACGACGCCTGCCTGAAAAATGCAACCCTCGCCCACGATGACATTCGGGTAAATGGTCACGTTCGATTCAAGGCGGCAGCCTCGCCCGATGCTTGCACCGCGCATTACGACGCAGCCAGGCCCGACAAAGCAACCTTCTTCGACAAAGCCTTCCACAACTGCCGTCGGGTGAATCCAGGGGCCGTTTTCGCCATAGCCCACGCCCATGTAGTCGCGGTCAAAATGCACGCCCGATTCCATGTTGTCATTAAAGCCATTGCCCTCGAAACGTTCCAGGAACTTGACCATGGCATGGTAAGGTTCAGCCACGGCGACAATATTCTTGGCATTCGGGAAAATCTCGGTAAACGAAACCTCGCCCGATTGCGCCGCAGCAGAAGGCACAAACAAGAGGCCGGCAGCCGTCTTTTTCAAATCATCGTTCGAAGGACCGTTCGCATGCGTCACGCTCTCGACGCGACCCACCCAGAAACTCACATCGTTTTCTCGAGCCTGCGTAAGCGCTGCAAAGCCCGTCAAAGTAACCTCTGGCGACTCGCGCAAGACGTTACATTCCATCGATTCTGTATTGCGTAAAAATTCAAGGACTTCGGCACAGCGAACGGAGAACATTATTCCCCCAGCGCCATAATCTGCACCTTGCAGGCAAAGTCAATGTCTACATGGCCACCAAGTTTACCGCTCAGGTCTTCGCCATCGAGCTGCAAGAATTCGTCTTCGGCAAATTCCAGCTTAAGGGACTTGGCCTTGCGGGTCTTGATAAAATACTTCTTGACTAGATTCCCGATGACAGGCAAGTTCCCGACCGCAATGGCCAGCAAGAACCTGAACATGTTCGGCACGCATACGATTTCGAGCAGGCCGTCTGCCATATCGGACTTGTAGAAGGGATTCGTACCGCTAGCAAAACTTGGGATATTGCCCACAATCACGGTGCGGTGGCCGTCCAGAATTTTTTGCCAGCTGCGGCCCTCGGCATCAACAAACGAAAGCTTACCCTTTTTAAGCTGGTAAGAGCGGTCCGCAAAGAAACTCTTCACGTAATGCAGTTTGTTCACCAGCACGGAATTCGAATTGAATTCGCCGTTGGCGCGGGCGCGGTTAAAATCGTGAGCGATTCGGGCATCGATACCGCCCGAAAAATAGTTTGCAAAGGCAAGTTTTCCGTTCACCTTCCAGATATCGAAGGGACGCGCCTTGGCCTGCAAAAGCCTACGCACCAGGAACAGAAGGCCCTTGTCCACATAGGGCTTATAAAGATTCAAAACGCGGGCAAGATCGTTACCCGTTCCAAGGGGAATCAAGCCGATTTTGACGGATTTTGCGTATTCCGAAGAAACCAAGACCGAAAGGACGGAAGACACGGTGCCATCGCCACCGACGGCCACCAGTTTTTCTGTATTGGCAAGAGCATCCCTGATCTGATTGTCTAACCCATCGATATTGGTAAATTCGGCCTTCCATTGGTCTTCCGTATAATTCAAAGAAGACATAATTTCGGGCAAATACTGGTGAATCACCTTGCCCTGGCCGCCGCCACTAATCGGATTAATGAGAAAGACAAACTTATACATCACAGCTAAAATATAATTATATAGGAAATCAAGTCTAAAGCAAAGTTTTTTGTAGCAAAAAAGCGTTAAGAGTTTCTCAACTCTTCTTTAATCACCAAATAATGCTCCGCATTTTCGTGGAATTTGCGGATTTCGTCTTCGGTCAGTTCGCGCACCACATGGGCCGGAGCGCCCACTATCAGGCTACGTTCCGGGAATTCCTTATTTTGCGTCACCACGGCACCGGCAGCCACCACGCTATCCGACTTGATATGCACTCCGTCCATGAGGATTGCCCCCATGCCGATCAGCACGTGGTCGTCCACATCGCAGGCATGCAAAATGGCATTATGCCCCACCGTCACATCGTCACCCACATGGACTCCGACACCGGTCGAAAGGTGGATGGTCGCATTGTCTTGAATATTGGTACGCTTGCCAATGCGTATTTCGGCAAGGTCGGCACGGATCACCGTATTGTAAAAAACAGACGAATCATCGCCAATTTCTACATCGCCAATGACTTTGGCACCTTCCGCAATAAACACGCGTTCGCCGAGAACGGGCTTTTTACCTTTGTATTCAATCAAACTAGCCATGTTTATAATTTATAAAAAAAATGTAAGACGTAGGCAGTAGAAAGTAGACCGCGATTAATTGTTTGGTTTAAATCACACCAAATTGTTATATTGCTGCTCAAGGGCTTATTATGACGAACGAAAAATTAAACACGCTATTTGAAGAACAAGGGAAAAACCGCTGGAAAATCGCACAAACAAGCGTGAAAGAACGCATCGCCAAATTGCTCAAGCTCCGCAAGGTTATCGAGGCTCGACAGCAGGAATTTTACGATGCCGTGTGGACCGATTTCCACAAGCCGAAAACCGAAGCCTGGCTTACCGAAGTCTACCCTGCCCTGCAAGAAATTGACCACACCGTAAATCACTTGCCCGACTGGGTCGAAGATAAAGACGGTAGCTGGAGTTTTTTGTTCCCGTTGAATTCAAGCGTGAGTCACTTTGAGCCCAAGGGCCGCGTGCTGATTATGGCCCCGTGGAATTACCCGTTCTTGCTGTTTATTTCGCCGGTTGTAGCGGCAATTGCTGCGGGCAATGTGGTGATTGCAAAGCCGAGCCACAAGACACCGCATGTTGCCGAAGTCCTGGAATCGATTATTAAAGAAGTTTTCCCGCAGAACGAAGTCGCTGTAGTGCAGGGCGCAGGTGCCGAAATTGGCGACCAGCTGCTCGCCCTCCCCTTCGACCATGTGTTCTTTACGGGTAGCCCGAACGTGGGAGCCCATGTGGCAGAAGAAGCGGCCAAGGTTCATGCCGGAGTCACGCTCGAGCTTGGCGGGAAATCGCCGGTAATCATTCTGGACGATGTCAAAATCAAGGACGCCGCGAAGAAACTCGCCTGGGGCAAGTGCCTGAATGCAGGCCAGACCTGCATCGCTCCCGACTACATGCTTTGCCCGCAACGTTTAATGCAACCGCTCGCCGAAGCCGTTGCAGACAACATAAAGAAGATGTACGGCGAAACCGATGAGGCACGCCGCAACTCCGAAATTTTCGTGCACATCGTAGAAAGTCGAACTGTGGAGCGCCATCAGGCACTTATCAAAGATGCAATTGCGAATGGTGCGAAGGCCGTTTTGGGCGCGCAATTCAGCCCCGAAGACATCGAAAACCGCTACACGCCCGCGACCGTACTCACCGACGTCACGCCCGACATGCGAATCATGGAATCCGAAATTTTCGGACCGATTCTCCCGATTATCGCCTACGATTCATTAGAAGAAGCTATTGCCTTCGTTCAAGCGCGCCCGAAGCCGCTGGCTCTCTACATTTTCGGAAAGTCCGAAACGAAAATCAACGAAGTGATTGCCCGTACCACCTCGGGTTCCACCTGCGTGAACCACTGCATTTTGCAAATCGAAAATCTGTCAGTTCCTTTTGGCGGAGTCGGCATGAGCGGCACCGGCAATTATCACGGGATTTACGGTTTCAAGACGTTCAGCCACGAGCGCAACGTGATGCGGCAGAGTGCCCTCGACACCATGACATTCCTTTACCCGCCGTACCACAAAGGCAACGAAAAAAGCCTGCGTGCAAGAATTCAGAATTTGGTCAAGAAAATATTATAATGTGTGATGTGTAATGTGAAATGTATGATGAATCATTTCACATTCCTCATTCCACATTTCACATTAAGCACGGTCTAGTGCCCGACGTACAGGCGCTTCATTTCATCGGAGATGGCCATGGGGCGACCGCGTTTCATGTCAACGAGCACCCATTGGGTTTCCGATTCAAAAATCACCTTGCCGTCAGAAACGCGTTCAAAGCGGCATTTGCGTAAGCTGGCGACTTTACCATAGGCAGCGACCCACGTGGTTCCGCGGATTTCGTCACCGAGGAAAGCCTGATTCTTGTATTCCACGTGCTGCACATGAATCATCCAACCTGCACCCAGGTCACGCATCAGGGCCGTACCGCCCACGGAATCGGAATGGGCAATCGCGATATCCTGGATCCACTTGACCGACCACACGTTGTTGAAATGGTGGTTGTCGTCAATCATTTCAGGCGTTACCTTGAACACCTGCGTAAACTGCATCGGGTCAACCGTTTCTTCCATCGCAATAGCCATAAAAACCTACTCGTCTGCCAAATTTTTAATCAAGCTCGGGAGCGCAAGTTCAAACTTGACTCCATACCAGTGAGACTTGTCTTCGTACGTCTTTTCGATACATTCCAACACAAAATCAGCCGCAATTCGGGCCGCATCGACCATGGAACGGCCGCGGAGCATGGCGCCCACAAATGCCGAAGCATAGCAGTCACCCGTGCCGTTAAAGCCCTTAGTAATCTTCTTGTGTTCGTAGTAATTGAAATCCTTGCCGTCGTAGAGCATGACGCCCGTGTAACCCGCGCGGAAACCGACACCAGTCAGCACCACCGACTTGGTACCCAATTCACAGAGCTTTTTGCAGAGCATTTCGACCGTTTCGCGGTCAATATTTTCGCTGTACTCCGTATCGGTGAGCATGCAAGCTTCGGTCATGTTCGGGAGCAATACATCGGCATGGGCGCACAAATCCTTCATGGCATCGACAAATTCCATGTTAAAGCCGGGGTAAAGCGCCCCGTTGTCGGCCATGGCAGGGTCTACCACCCGAATCGCACCATCGACACCGTTGGTGTCCATAATGTGCTGAACCATGTTGATTTGCTCAATAGAACCCAGATAACCGGTATAGAAAGCATCGAAGCGGATATCAGCCACGCGCCAGTGTTCGCTAATCGGCAACATTTCCTTAGTCAGGTCCTGGAATGTCCAGCCCGTAAAGCCGCCCGTATGGGTCGAAAGAATCGCCGACGGCAACACCGCCGTCTCTACACCGCACGCAGAAATAATCGGCAGTGCCACCGTGAGGGAGCACTGTCCAAAGCACGAAATATCTTGAATCGTAAGGACTCGCCTGTACATGCCCCAAATATAGAATTGCAAAGCCCCATTTTTTTTGATTAAGTTATATTTACGACATTACAACTAGGTGTTTTACAGGAGTATGATATGGAATGGAATGACTTCACGAGCTTGACTTCGGAAGACATGCGTGCCATTTGGGATTTTAACACAAAGGATCCTTTTTCCATCTTGGGTTTGCATCCGCTGAATACGGACCGCGGCGTGAAGACGGTGATTCGCGCTTACCAGCCGCAGGCTAGCTTTATTCGCGGAGAATCTTGCGACGGCGAGTTCGAGTTCGACTTCATGAAGCTTGGCAACACGGGATTTTTCGAAGCCATTCTCGACAAGGAATACGAACCGTTCTTCTATAACTTGATTATTAAGCAGGATGACGGCAACGAATACACGCTGACCGACCCGTATGCATTCCTCCCTGTACTTAGCGATTTTGACCGCCACTTGATTTCGAGCGGCACGCACTATGAACTTTACCGCAAACTGGGCGCAAACCTTGTAGAACACCAGGGCTTTAAAGGCGTGCACTTTGCCGTTTGGGCTCCGAACGCCCACGCGGTCTCCGTGGTCGGCAGCTTTAACAGCTGGGACGGCCGCCGCCACCAGATGCGCATGCTCGGCAGCACCGGCATTTGGGAAATCTTTATTCCGAACATTGGCGAAGGCGAACTCTACCGCTTCGAAATTCACGGTGCCGACGGCAATCTGCACGTGAAGGTAGACCCGCTCGCCAAGCTCAGCGAAGTCCGCCCGGCAACCGCCTCCATTACCACGCACCTCGACGGCTACGAATGGGGCGACGACCTTTACATGACCACGCATTGGGCAACCAAGGTCTTCGGTTCGCCGATGAACATTTACGAAGTCCACGCCGGTTCCTGGCGTCGCGATCCCGCAAATCCGGACCGTTTCTTGAACTGGGACGAACTTGCCGAGACCTTGATTCCGTACCTCAAGGAAATGGGTTACACCCACGTGGAATTCTTGCCGCTGGCCGAGCACCCGCTCGATGAATCTTGGGGCTACCAGGTGACCGGTTACTACTCCCCCACGAGCCGCTACGGCACGCCAGACCAGTTCAGACATTTTGTGGACCTTTGCCACCAGAACGAAATCGGCGTGATTGTGGACTGGGTTCCGGCTCACTTCCCCAAAGACGCCCACGCTCTCGGACGTTTCGACGGCACCGCCTGTTACGAACATGCCGACCCGCGCCAGGGCGAACACCCGCACTGGGGTACCTACATCTTTAACCTAGGCCGCAACGAAGTCAAGAACTTCTTGATTGCAAACGCCATGTACTGGCTCAAGGAATTCCACTGCGACGGCCTGCGCGTTGACGCCGTGGCATCGATGCTTTACCTCGACTACGGCAAGGGACCCGGCCAGTGGGTGCCGAACAAGGACGGCGGCAACATCAACTACGATACGCTGGAATTCCTGAAGCACCTGAACAGCATCATGGGCCGCCTCACGCCGCATGCGATTTTGATTGCCGAAGAATCCACTAGCTTCCCCTCCATCACGCGTCCGCCTGAACAGGGCGGCCTCGGCTTCCACTACAAGTGGAACATGGGCTGGATGAACGACTTCCTCAGCTACATTCAGCACGAACCGATTCACCGTAAGTACCACCACAACCAGCTGACCTTCAGCATGGTGTATGCCTACAGCGAAAACTTCATCCAGGTGTTCAGCCATGACGAAGTGGTTCACGGCAAGGGTTCTATGCTCGGCAAGATGCCGGGCGACAACTGGCAGAAGTTTGCAAACCTCCGCCTCACCTACGCATTCCAGTATGCGCACCCGGGCAAGAAACTCAACTTCATGGGCAACGATTTCGGTCAGTTCCGCGAATGGAACGAGAAGCGCTCCCTCGACTGGCACTTGATCAGCTGGGATAGCCACGGCAAGCTCCTGCAGATGATGAAGGTTCTGAACCACCTGTACAAGGAAAACGCCCCGTTCTGGGAAATCGACCACTACTACACAGGCTTTGAATGGATCTGGTGCGACGACGCCGACAATTCCATCGTAAGCTTTGTGCGTAAAGACGACCACGGAAACCAGATTCTGTGCGTGTTCAACTTCACGCCGGTGGTCCGCAACGACTACCGCTTGGGCGCTCCGACTCGCGGCAAGTGGAAGGAAATCTTCAACACGGACGCTAGCATGTTCGGCGGCTCCAACGTGGGTAACTTCGGCGAAGTCTGGACACAGGACATTCCGTGGCAGAATCGCCAGTGGAGCCTGAACATCAAGCTCCCGCCGCTGGCCGCTGTTTACTTCCGCCTGGAACGATAACTCAACAAAATATCTAAAAAAAGCCGCGGGCAAATGCCTGCGGCTTTTCGTTTATACAGCCGGCTTCATTAATCGGATATATTTGCCGAATATAAAAGAACGCCCCGGCAGAGCCGAGGCGTTTCTTCAAAGAATGATTCCGGCGGTTAAGCCGGAATGATATTCCTTATTCCACCGTGATGAGGGTGACGGTGCGCTTGCCGACCTTGACCGGCTTGCTGATGTCAACACCCTTCTTGGCCTTCTTGGACGGATCGTTTGCCCAGCCTTCCTTCAGCTTTTCGGTGCTGCGGTCGAGAGTCTGGACAGTGGCCTTGCCCTTGAAGCCCGGAATGTTCAGCTTGAGTTCGTAGTCGCTGTACGGGCTCTTGTTGATCACGAGGAGGCTCTTCTTCTTGCCGTTTTCGGTGTAGTAGGTCGTGATGAGCGATTCCTTGTCACCGGAGATTTCGGTCTTGAGGAGCTTGCCGCGGAGAGCGTCAGAAGCCATCTGGAATGCCCAGTAGCTCGGACGCGGGCAGTTCATGCATTCTTCTGCAGAACGGGTCAGGTAACCGTAGTCACCGCCTTCCGGAGTGATATCGTTGTGGATATCCCAGTATTGTGCATTGTCCACATTTTCAGTGGCGAGCATAGCGAGGTAGTCAGCAACGAACAGACCGTTTTCGAGAGAGATGGTCTGCGGACCCGGGTTGAAGTCCACGGAGTTCCATTCGGTGAGCCAGAGTTCGATCTTCTTGTCCTTCTTGAAGTGGCTGGTCCACTTGTCTACAACCTTATGGAGACGGCCGTAGATAGGAACGAGGTCCTGCGGAGCAGAGAGGAGTGCGAAGTCGTTTTCTTCACCGAAGTGCTGCGGATAGTGGTGAACAATGAGACCGTCGGCAATGTCGCCGGTTTCCTTGAGCACGTTGTCGTTCCACTGGCCATCGAGCACGCCGAGGACTGCGACCTTAATGGTCGGGTCAACCTTCTTCATGGCTTCGATGAACTTACGGGCGCGCTTACCATAAATGGTACCGCCGTCCTTACCATACTTTTCATAGTACGGGTGCCAGTTACCATAGACTTCGTTACCGATTTCCCAGTAAACGATGCCGGCCTTCTTGTCGATGTTGGTGTGCTTCACCCAAGCAGCGGCTTCCTGTTCGGTACCGGAACCGAAGTTCACGGTGAACATGGCGTTAGAACCGGTCTTCTTCAACCAAGCGAGGAATTCGTCGGTATCGACCATCCAGTCGTGGTTGTCGAGGATTTCCTTCCAGTGGTCGTCATCGGCACGGAGACCACCCGGATAACGGATGATGCCGTGGTTGATGCGCTTGGCGTATTCAGCAGTCTGAACCTTGAACTTCGGATTGTCGAGCATGTCGCCATCCCAAAGTGCAGCGTTGATACCGAAGAGGCCGCCCGAGATGTTCGGGTTGATCACGTCGCCGGTACCCTTAACTTCAACCTTCACGAGAGCCGGGCGAGCAGCAGCCTTGACTTCCTTCTGGTTGGTGAGCTTAATGTTGTCGATTTCGAAGCTACCGTTAGAACCTTCTCCACCCGGTTTGAAGTCGAGAGAAACGACGTTCTTGAGGTCGAACACGCCGTTTTCCTTAGCGTTAGGCGGCTGGTAGTACGGGAACTTGGAGAACGTGCGGAACGGCACGATCACCGTGGTGCGACCGCGAGGTACACCGGTGTTGGAAACGAAGAGTTCGTTGCCAGCGTCACCGATCTGAACCGTGATGGACTGCCATGCACGTTCGGAGTAGACGTCGAACATGATGCCCCAGTGGTTCGTCCAGTCGCGCTGCTTAGCGTCGTGAGCGGCACCATTCTTGGTAAAGTCAAGAACGAAGTCCACCCAGTCGGACATTTCGAAGTGCTTGATGTAGAGGCTGTTGCCGTCGAGCTTGGAGGTCTTGTGCGGCATTTCGATTTCGGCCTTGGACTTCGGACCGAAAGACGGTTCCCAGTTGTCCTTGGCGAACTTGCCTTCGAAGTCAGAAATCACGACATCCGGAGCCTTGGACTTCCAGTTATCCCACTTGATATCCGGGTCAACCCAGTCGATATTTTCGGTGAAGGTAATCTGGTCGACGAAGATGGTCACAGGAGCCGGCTTGCCCGGTTCGCCCTGGTTTTCACCCTTGCCCACAGAGAAGCGGACTTCCTGAATCTTGTTCCACTGCACGTCCTTAGCAACTTCGGCCTGCTTGTTAGCGTCCCAAGCCTTACCCTTGTCGCCGAACTTCTTCAGAGGAATCTTGACGAGCTTCCAGTCCTTGCTGACCTTGGAGCCTTCGATCCAGTCGTTCAGGCTGATCTTGGTCTGGCTCTTGATGTCGTTACCCTGGTTGTCGAGGATACCCACGTAGACCTTTTCGCCACCGAGCTTACCCTTGATCCAGAAGTAGAGACCACCCTTGTTGCGAACCTTGGAGAGGTCAATGTACTTGCCTTCGCCAAGAGAGTAGGTCACGCCAGACCAGTCGTTGTTATCGATGTACAGGGCGAGCACGTTCGGGTTGCCCTGAGTCTTGGAGTCAGCTTCGCGCTGGGCAGAGAGACCACCGTAGCTGTAGCTGAAGCCCTTGAGCTGGTTATCGTAGAACGTACCGTTCTTGACAGGCTTAGCCTTGCCGTCGAGCTTTTCGGGGTTCTTCGGGCCGTCAATGACGTCGTTGTTTTCATCCCAGTAGACAACCTTCTTCTTCGGAGCGGCCTTCTTGTTGCCCTTCACGATTTCGATGTTGTCGACCCAGATTTCGAAATCAGATGCGCCGCTCTTGTCGATAGAGAAGCGGATTTCTGCAATCTTGTCCCAGTCAATGCGAGCCGGGAATTCAGACTTACGGGTGTTGTCCCAATAGAGACCACGGTCCGGGAAGTCCACGAGAGGAATGGAAACCTTCTTCCAATCCGTCGTCACAGCACCGCCCTGGATGTACTTGTTCATCGGGAGAACGACCTGGGTCTTCTTGCCGTCAGAAACTTCTTCATCCAAAAGGCCGACCTTAACGGCTTCGCCACCCTTCTTACCCTTGATCATGAATTCGAGCTTGGAGTCGAGCATGAACTTGTTGAGGTCGAAGGTTTCGTTGTACAAGCAAACAGAAGCGCCCGAATATTCGCTCGGGTCGAGCTTGATGTTCAAGGCAGCCTTAGACTTGTAGCCGCCGTCTTTAGTGATGGTGATACCTTTGCTCTTGCCGCCGTAAGCGTAGTCAAAGCCCCCCGGACGATACTGTTCGTCGAAGAACTTGTAAGGAACTACACGCGGTGCTTTCGGCTGAGCCATTGTAGCCGTTACGCCGAAGCCGAGGAGGGCGACGGTAGCGGCAGTCAATGTTCGCTTCATCATATGATCGTGTCCTTTTGGTTGTGTTTTAGTTTGATTTTGAAATTAAAATTTTCGCGTTCAAAAAGGGAGCACGCGACGCGAAGTCGCGTTTACAGATTGAACCGCTTAAAAGATTACTTGGCTTCCTTGAGGAGCTTTTCAACCAGTTCGGGGCTGAAACGGTCCTGACGCTTGCCGTTGATGTAGAAGTTCGGAGTACCCTGCACGCCGACTTCGGTACCGAGCTGGAAGTCCTTGTCGATACGGGCGTTCATGGCAGAGTCGAGCACCATGTCCTTCTTGAACTGATCCACGTTCAAACCGATCTGCTTTGCAACTTCCACATAGATGGAGTCGCCGAGTTCGCGGCTATGCGGAGCGAGAGCGTAGCGGTATTCCCAGAACTTGCCCTGCTTGTGAGCAGCGATAGAAGAAGCGGCAGCGGCGCGAGCGTTGGAGTGGAAGCTGAGCGGGAAGTGCTTGTAAACGAACTTGATCTTGTCCGGATACTTTTCGTTGAGTTCCTTCATGACCGGAGCGATGCGGGAGCAGTACGGGCACTGGAATTCGGTAAATTCAACAATCGTGAGCTTCGGGTTCTTGGTGTTGCCAAAGACCGGGCTATCTTCGTCGGGAATGTCCCAAACCTTGTTATCCGCTTCCATTTCGGCGCGGGCCTGTTCCAAGGAAATGCCGCGCTTGTCGAGGGCATACTTGATGATTTCGAATTCTTCCTTGACCTGCTTGAAATCCTTTTCGAGGTTATCAAGCCTGGCCTGCTGGTTGAACGAACCGCCGGCGGAAGCCTGATTGCAGGCAACGAGACCAGCGAAACATACTGCGAGAGCAACAATGGGGAGACGTTTCATGTTTTTCCTTTTGATGTTAAAAAATCCTGGGTAAGCGCAATGCTTACCTGTGTAGAGGAAATATAAAAAAAGTAGGGAGTAGGCCGTAATGACGAATGTGCAATGTGAGATGAAAGATTCAATATTACGAATCTTCCTAGAACAACAATAAAGGGGGAAGTCTCCCCCTGTATCGCACTTCGTTGCTCCCCACCCCCTCGCCTAGGGGGACACCCCTAAAACCCCGATGGAAGGAGCCATGAAGCTCCACGAATTTGAAAACTTTTCGTTACAAATTAGTGCGACGGAAGCAAGCGAGTAGAGCCTATGGGTCGTCCTTTAGACAACGAACTGAAAAGGCGTAATTTTTTTCAAAACTGAACAGTTTCGGACTCTTGTAAAAGTAATCCAAGTCCATGTCGTGGGCTTGGAGGCTATCATACTCAGAGGCACACCAGAAATAGGCATACTGACTATCAATGAAGTGACCATTGTTGTATCTGAAGCCAGCAGGGATTGCAGAAAAGCCCACATCATCCGTACCGCTGCCATTAGAATACCAACCTGTTAGCGATTTCAAAATATCGCTAGCCATCGATTGTCCGCCCACCTCAGTAAACAAAGTTTCCCATTCTGCTTGTGTCGGCAGATGCCAGCCATCGGGGCAAATGCCCTGAACTGTTGTCGGAAGCGTGCATGTCTTGCCGTAACCGCAATCCTGGGGATTATCGGCATCGGTAGCAAATTTTACCGAGTCAATGGCTGCCGCCCAAGTGTAAAGGCGTCCTCCCACGGCACAGTTTTCGGGCTTCTTGTTATAACACCAACTGCGTTCCAACAAGCTCGGAGTGTTCGTACTATCAGCATAGTTCAGATTTTCTGCCATCCATGTCTGATTGCCAATCTTTATGATTTTGTAGGTTTGACCGTCACGAGAGTCAGTCATCGTGCCATAGGTAATATCCGGGTTAAATCGACATTCTTTAGGAACATCCCAACTCCAGCCAGACTTTCCCTTTAAAATTGCCGAGCAGTTCTGTTCAACTGACGAGCTGCTAGTGGCCCCCTCGGCAGGCTCAGGGACCTTGGAACTGCTGGATTCTTCGCTAATGCTGGAGGATGAATTCAACGAGTCAATGTTACTGCTGGACCCTTCATTATCGCTCTGGATGACAGAGGAAGAAGATTCCTCTCCATCAGGAGTCTCGACCGCAATTGACGAACTTGACGGATCATCGACAGGCTCAGCAACCTTAGTGGAACTGCTGTCATCACCGCAGGCTGCGAAAAGGAACATGGACCCTATCGCCACAGCGTAGCTCCAGGGTGACTTAAAATTTTTCAAAGCCATAATACAACCCCCATTGTAAGGAACTTTTACTTAATTTAGAATTTATTAAAAAAATTACCCTTGCGAGGTGGCGGCGAAGGTCAGGTTCTCGTAGTTCTTGATAGCAAGGTTCAAGCGGTATTCGTTCGGGAACAGGCAAACGAGGTTACGTTCCTTGTCCATCATGCAGTCCATGGCGTATTCTTCGGCGAACTTGGCCACATCCTTTTCGGGGCCAGAAACCCAGCGGATTCCGTGAGCGGGCACGCGGTCCAGCGACACATCGGCACCATATTCGCTCTGCAGGCGGAACTTGAGCACGTCGAACTGCAACTCACCCACCACACCAATCACGGGGATAGCGGACTTGAGCGGTTCGTACAGCTGAGTTGCGCCTTCTTCACTCAGTTCGGCAAGGCCCTTCGCCATCTGCTTAGACTTAAGCGGGTTTAGGAGCGTTACGCGGGCAAAGTGTTCCGGAGCAAAGTCCGGGATGCCGGTAAAGTTGATTTTTTCGCCGTCAGTCAGCGTATCGCCAATGCGGAACAGACCCGGGTCATTGATACCCACGATATCGCCAGCCCAGGCGTGGTCGATGACTTCCTTATCCTTCGCGAGGAAGGCGGTCGGGGCGGCCAAGCGGATTTCGCGGCCCGTGCGCACATGATAAACCTTTTCTCCACGGGTAAAGCTGCCCGAGCAAATGCGCAGGAATGCCGTACGGTCGCGGTGCTTGGGGTCCATATTGGCCTGAATCTTGAACACGAAGGCGCTGAAGGCGTTTTCGTCGGGGCTCACCGGGCGCTTGTCGGTTTCGCGCACCATCGGAGGCGGCGCAAGCTTTGCAAAGGCGTTCAACAGCTGGCGCACACCGAAGTTGTTCACCGCAGAACCGAAGAACACGGGGCACATTTCGCCCTTCAGGAATTTTTCGTGGTCGAACGGGTCCATGGCACCGGTCACCATCTCGTATTCTTCCTTGAACTGGGCGACCCAGTTTTCGCCGCACATTTCCACGAGGCGCGGATCATCCGGGCCTTCCATCTGGATGATTTCCTGATGGCCTTCTTCTTTATTGAAGGTGTGGAAGGTATTTTCGGCAATAGAATACACGCCCTTAAACAGCTTACCCACGCCAATGGGGAGCGTAAAGGGGGCGACCTTGATTTTCAAAATGCTTTCGATTTCATCGAGCAGGTCGAGCACGTGGCGGCCATCCAAGTCCATCTTGTTGATAAACGTGATGATGGGTGTATGGCGCATGCGGCACACATCCATGAGCTTGATGGTCTGTTTTTCTACACCGTTCACGCTATCAATAAGCACGAGGGCGGCATCCACAGCGGTCAAGGCGCGGTAGGTGTCTTCGCAGAAGTCCTGGTGCCCCGGGGTATCGACCAGGTTGAACATGCAACCTTCGAACGGAAAATTCAGCACGGAACTCGAAACCGAAATACCACGCTGCTGTTCGATCTTCATCCAGTCACTCACCGTGTAGCTACGGTTTGCCTTGGCGCGCACGTGGCCCGCTTCGCGAATCACGTTTCCGTACCACAGGAACTTTTCGGTGATGGTGGTCTTACCCGCGTCAGGGTGGCTGACAATAGCAAAAGTGCGGCGTTTTTCGATTTCGGAATTCATGGCGCCAAATATAGAATAATGTTATTCAAGTAAACAATGCCGATTCCAGCCAAAGCCCGGAATGACCTTGCTCGGAAAAAAAGAAAACCGCCTCGGGGTGAGACGGTTTTAAGTGGATGATGCAGGGGTCGAACCTGCGACCCGCTGATTAAGAGTCAGCTGCTCTACCAACTGAGCTAATCATCCATAGTCGCTTAGGACGCGCACAATAATAGAATTAAAAAGGTCCGCTGTCAAGGGGTGAAAACGCAATTTTTCAAAAAAAACAAAAAAAATGAGCCGAGCGGTCATCTATGATGATAGGGGTGGTTTTGCATCACCATCTGAACGCGGTAAAGCT
This sequence comes from Fibrobacter sp. UWB5, assembly GCF_002210295.1. Classification (NCBI taxonomy): domain Bacteria; kingdom Pseudomonadati; phylum Fibrobacterota; class Fibrobacteria; order Fibrobacterales; family Fibrobacteraceae; genus Fibrobacter; species Fibrobacter sp. UWB5. Next base: position 190,579 of record NZ_MWQH01000006.1, read on the forward strand.
GTTCGGCGAAAAGCACGCGGGCATGGTCATGGGTAAAGGTCAACGGCGAAAGCGAAAGGAGCAAGTCGGCAGTCTTTTTCAGGTTCTCGTCGATGCCGTAGGCCGACCCGATCAAGAACACGATATTTCCCGGAAAACGGTCCCGGAGCGTATCCGAAAGCTTGACCGTATCCATCAACTTGCCCTCTTCGGACAAAATGACGCGCTTGTATTCGGACTTCGGGAATTTCTTGTCAAAAAGTGTCGCTTCTTGCGCCAACGCCTGCACACGGTCGTCTATCTTGGACTCCTTGAGTTCCACGACTTCGAGCGGGAACATTCCCCCACGCAAACGTTTGACGTACTTGTCGACCTCGTCGGCAATGAACGGCGAACCTGCCTTACCAAAAACAGCCAAGACCCATTTCATGGGACTAGCGGCCTACACTCAGACGGTCAATCAAGAAACTCGGCATGCCGGCCTTTTTCATGCGTTCCTGCGTTTCGAACACATCGTAATCGACACGAATCAAGCGCACACACATGGTCTCGGTATCCAGCAGACACCAGCAAGAGCGCGGATCGCGATCACGCGGCTGGCCCACGCTGCCCACGTTCACCAACAGGCGTTCCGTGTCTTCGATCCTGTATTCGTATTCGTCCAGAATCTTGGGGATGGCGTTCGGGCGACTCGCCACAATCACCGGGCTGTGCGTATGGCCCACAAAGCAGTAGCGGCCCTTGAAATGTTCAAAGGCGTCGAGGGCGTCTTCGAGCTCGGTCACGTACACCCAGTCCGCGGGCGAAAGCGGAGAGGCATGCACAAAGCAAATGTCGTTTTCTTCGCAAACATACGGCAGCGAACGCAGGTACGAAATCGAATCATCCGACAAGTGGTTCTGCGTCCATTCGATGGCCTGCTTGGCATAGGGGTTGAACCCGGCGCTGGACTCGTGCTTGATCGCCACGCTGTCGTGGTTACCGATAATGCAAATGTCCATATTTTCGCGAGCCAGACGAACGCTTTCGTCAGGATCCGCACCATAACCCACTAAATCACCCAGACAAACCCTCCGTTCTACCCCGTTGTCTTTCATAGAGGCAAGAACCGCCTCGAAAGCCACCGCGTTAGAATGGATATCAGAACAAATACCGTATAGCATGGCCGTAATGTAGTAAAAAATGAGGGACGAATGTCTTACACAGGCTCAAAGGGTTGCGTTATTGCCAACGAAAGACTATATTTAATACCGAATTCAGTCATATTCGAGGTTTTATGCCAACCTATAAAAATATCAAGCCGATTTCTTACATTAAGGCAAACGCTGCAAAAGTGCTAGACCATGTAAATGACACTCGTGCACCCTACATCGTCACGCAAAACGGTGAAGCTCGCGGCGTAATCCTCGATACCGAGACATTCCAAATGATGCAGGACGGCTTAAAGTTGTTTAAGCTTTTCGCTCAAAGCGAAGCCGAATTTTCAAAAGGAAAAACAATCAATCAAAAAGACCTCTTTGATTCCTTGGAGAAAGAACTAAATGCCCTCTAAGAAAATCATTGTAGAATGGTCTGAATCGGCATCTCTCGACTTGAAGTCCATCATCTTGCATATTGCAACGAGTAGCCCCAAAAACGCCAAAGACTCGCTTGCTAGAATAAAAAAGGAATGCCAAGTCCTTGAAAAGTTTCCAGATTTGGGCAAAATTCCTGCGGAATTAGAATATTTGCAAATCAACGGATTCCGGGAAATCGTTGTAAGCCCCTGGAGAATTTTTTATCGCAAAGAAGAATACCGCGTAAAGGTTTTAGCAGTTGTCGATTCCAGACGCGATCTAGATGACGCGCTTTGGACACGTATGATGTTCCCGATTATATAGTAAAAAGGGGTAAAAATTTCTATCTTGGCACTCCTTCGATGAGCAACGTTTTCGCATCACTCGCCTTTTGCTATATTTGCGCGCGTATGGAAATGATTCAAGACAAGCTGAAGGTCAGCATTGCCTATTCCTTAAAGGAACGCACCGGAAAGATTCTCGAAGAAGTGCCCGCGAACTACCCGTTCGTGTACATTCACGGGTTCAACAATATTATTCCGGGGCTTGAAGACGCGCTGGAAGGCCGTCACTTGAATGAAAGTTTTACTGTCGATATTCCGTTTGAACAGGGCTACGGCCCCTACCGCCCCGACTTGGTGATGGAAGTTCCGAAGGACGAACTCCGCGAAGTGGGCGAAATTTGGCTCGGCATGGAGCTCGAGATGTACATGGACGAAGACGTGCGCGAATTCCAGCTGCCCGAGACGGCAGACGAGTTCGTGGACGGGCTGAATCTGGACGATGACGACGAATCCGACGGAATTTACACGATCAAGGAAATCAAGAAGGACACCGTGGTCGTGGACGGGAACCACCCCTTTGCAGGCAAGGACCTGACTTTCGACGTGACGGTGGTCGCCATCGAGCAGCCGAGTTTTACCGAGCTCGAAAGCGGCTACCCCGACCGCGAAGAAGATTTTGACCATTTTGACGACGGCTTCGACGGGGCCGACGGCGAAGATTTTGACGACAACAACCACAACAGGAGATGGCGCTAATGGCATCGATGGACGAACTCAAGAAGGCTGCAGGCGTTCGCGCGGCAGATATGATCAAGGACGGCATGACCGTGGGTCTTGGAACGGGTAGCACCGCCGCCCACATGGTGAACCGCCTTGCCGAGCGCATCAAGACGGAAGGCCTGCATGTTGTGGGCGTGAGCACGAGCTGGAGCACCACGCTGCAGTGCCGTAGCCTCGGCATTCCGCTGAAGGAAATGGGCGAAGTTTCTCACCTGGACATGGTGATTGACGGTGCCGACGAAATCGACGACCAGCGCAATTTGATCAAGGGCCGTGGCGCTGCCCACCTGCTCGAAAAGATTGTCGCCTCGATGACGGACAACTACGTGATTATCGCAGACAGCGGCAAGAAGGTGAACAAGCTCGGCGAAAAGTTCGCCGTACCGCTGGAAATCATTCCGGGTGCCATCGCCGTGGTGACCGAACGCGTAAAGAAGCTCGGCGGCGACCTCAAGGTGCGTATGGGCGCTCCGGGCAAGGACGGCCCGGTCATCAGTGATAGCGGCAACCTGATTGCAGACGCCAAGTTCGGCATTATCGAAGACGCCGACAAGCTCGCCCGCGACCTGGAACACATCGTGGGTATCGTGGGTCATGGCCTGTTCGTGGGCATGGCCACCAAGGTGATTCTCGCCGACGCCGACAAGGGCCTGGTAGAGTTCTAGAAGACAGGGATGTGAGATGTGAAATGTGTGATTATTCATTTCACATTATTCACTTCACATTAGTCATTTCACATAAACTAAAAAACCCCCCGGTAAGAACCGAGGGATTTTTTAGCGTTATAAACGCGTGCTCAATTAGTCTTCGTCGGCGAGTTCCGGAGCCTTCTTGATCACGTTGCGACGGCCATAGCGGACCTTGGACGGATCGAAGGTGGTTTCGACGGCTTCGACTGCGGGTTCAGCGGCAGGTGCTGCAGGGGCAGCGACCGGGGCTTCAACGGCAGGAGCGGCCGGAGTTTCAACCGGAATACGCGGAGCGAGCGGGCGGCGAGCTTCAGGAGCTGCGGCCGGAGCGGCTTCGACGGCAGGAGCTGCAGCTGCGGGAGCCTGGGCTTCGGCAGCTACGTTCTGAGCTTCAACGTTCTGTTCGCGGCGGCCTTCGCGGCGGTCGCGACGATCGCGGCGGTTGCCACGGTCACGTTGTTCATTGCGGTCGCGAGCGGGCTGCTGCTGTTTGTCGGCAGAGCGATTGTCGCGATTTTCCTTAGCAGGACGGTCCTTGCCATTGTTGTTCTGGCGATTTTCCTTGCGTTCACCGCGCTGAGCCATTTCCTGTGCGCTGATCGGGCGACGGGAAGCCGGCTTCAAGTTCATGTCCGGGGTGAGCTTCTTGAAAATCGGGGTACGAAGCATGGTAAGGAGCTTGTTAACCTTCGAGAGGATAACGATGCACAGAATCACTGCAACGAGTGAAAGTGCGAGTGCGATGTATTCCATTCGGGGCACCTCATAAGTAAGGGTTGACCGCAGGTGCAGGCTGGAAATAAACCCGCAGGCGGTGTGGCTGGTTCGTGTTTGTGTGTGCTTAAAGCCATCTTACTAGCGCCTCCTGAGAGGCTTGACGGCGATAAGGTTTCGGGCAAATTGGGCCAGCGAAACTATAAAGGGGCCACTGCCGCAGCAGAAGGCCATTGTGAGCCACGGGCGCAAATATAACAAAAGTGTTAAATGATTGGGGATTAACGGTTAAGAAATTTCCCCGAAACCGCTCTGCCGGTGGCGGTTTAAGGATGCATATCGAGCTTTTCCAGCGATTTTTTGACAGAATCGCCATAAGCGGTCAGAGAATCGAGATTTTTCTGCAACGAATCCACCTGCCCCTGGAGCACCGCATTTTCGCCTTTCAGGCGGTTCATCTCGGCCTCGGCCGCTTCGTCGGTACAAGCAGAAAGCGAAAAAACAGCCAAAAGGGCAAACAGGATTGCAGACAAAGTAATCTTTCGGTTCATGCGTAGAATATAGAAAATAAAAAAGAGCAAAGCCAATATTTTCTATCTTTCGCCACATGAATTCAAGCGCACAGACATCGCCAGAACTCCTGCTGCCCGTAGGCACGCGCGAAATGCTCGAAGCCGCCGTCAACAACGGAGCCGACGCCGTGTATTTCGGAGTCCCCCACTGGAACGCCCGAGGCCGCACCGAAGACTTTACCTTTGACGATGTCCGCGACATGATACGCTACGCCCGTATTCACGGGGTACGCACCTTCTTGGCCATGAATGTGCTCGTTTTTGAGCGCGAACTGCAAGAATTGCCTGAATTCCTCGAAAAAATCATTTCGCTTGAACCCGACGCCTTTATTATCCAAGATATCGGTCTTGCCCGCTTGATTCGCGCCATTTGTCCGAACCAGGAAATCCACGCCAGCACCCAGATGACGCTTGCCAGCGCCGAGGGAGTGAACCTGGTGAAATCCATCGGATTCAACCGCGCCGTACTCGCCCGCGAACTTTCGGTCAAGGAAATTGCCGCCATCAAGGCCGCCACCGACCTCGAACTCGAAGTATTCATTCACGGGGCGCTTTGCGTGAGTTACTCGGGCCAGTGCCTGACCAGCGAAAACTTTGGCGGTCGCAGCGCAAACCGCGGCCAGTGTGCCCAAAGTTGCCGACTCCCCTACCGCATCTTTGTAGACGGCAAGGAATACCGCGACACCGACGCCCAATACCTCTTTAGCACCCGCGACCTTTGCGCCCTCCCGAAACTCCCCGAACTTGAAGAAATCGGCGTAAATTCGCTCAAGGTGGAAGGCCGCCTCAAGAGCCCCGAATACGTAGCCGCCGTATCCCGCGCTTACCGCAAGGCATTGAACCGGATTCCGCTTGACGCCAAGGACATGGAGCCGCTCGAAGTGCTGTTCAGCCGCGGCCTCAACACCGGCTGGCTCGATGGCGATAACCACCAGGAGCTGGTGAACGGCACGTTCAGCAATCACCATGGTATGGTCCTCGGGCAAGTCGTGAAGGCAGACCGCGGGCAAGTCATTGTCGGTCTCGACAGCGCAATCTCCGACGCCGGCGAAAAAGCCTGCTACCCACAGCCAGGCGACGGCATTCTGTTTGAAAATGCGGCTCTCGGCGTGAGCATCGGCAGCCGCCTCTACGCCGCGCATGTCACGCATTTACCGCACGCAAAGCGCGGCGATCCCAAGCTCTTGAAGCTTGAATTCGGGCGAGAATTCGACACCCGCCAGATTGCGGTGGGCATGCAAGTTTATCGCAACGACTCGCCCGCACTTGAACGCGAGCTGCGCAAGACTTTTACGGACCGCGAACAACTCGTGCGCTTGCCGGTTCACATGACGCTTTCAGGAAAAATCGGCGGCCCGCTCAAGCTTTCCGTTTACGACACGCCGAAAAACGCCGTCGAAGTCGAGGCCGATTTTACCCTCGAAGAAGCCCGAAACAAGGGCAACGATGCCGACAAGGCTCTCCGAGAACTTGCCCAAAAGGAACTTTCGGCCTTAAGTTCGACCGCCTACCAGTTAAAGCACCTCGACATTCAGGTGGACCGCGGCGCGTTCATTCCCGGAAAGATTCTCCGCACGCTCCGTCAGGCCGCCATCGAAAAGCTCGACGAAAAGCGCACCGAATGGAAGGTTTTGAACCCGAGTGCAGAAGCCGGCAAAACCTTCTTGAACGAGACCCGCGTCAAGTTCAAGTCCGGCGCAGCGAGCAGCGGTACACCTGCCGCCAACGGCACCACGCACCCGATTATCAGTGTCCTTGTCCGCAATCCGGACCAAATCGCCGCCCTCGAAGGCCTCGCCATCGAAAACGTCATCATGGATTTCGACTGGGGCGTCAAATACGACACCCCGCTGGAACAAATCCGCGAGCTCGGCTTCAAGGCGGGCATGGCGACGCTTCGCATCCACAAGCCGGGCGAAAACCATTACCTCAAGAATATCCTGCGGCTTTGCCCGGACTTTGCCCTGGTGCGAAATCTGGGAGCGCTCTCGATTCTTAAAGAAAGCGGAATCCCGCTCACCGGCGACTACAGCCTGAACGCCGCCAACAGCGCAAGCTACGACTGGCTCCTCTCGCAGGGGCTAACCACGCTCCACCCCTCCTGGGATTTAAACAGCACACAACTTTTCGACCTTCTCGAAAACATCGACGGAGATCGCCTGGAACTCACACTGCACCAGTACATGCCCGCCTTCCATTCGGAATACTGCGCCTTCGCCCGCGCGCTTACCACGGGCCGCCGCTTCCCCGAATGCGACAAGATTTGCACCAAGCACAAGGTGGAAATCCTAGACCACAAGGGCGAACGCCATTTCTTGCAGAGCGACGCCGAATGCCGCAACACGCTCTTTGTGGGCAAGCCGCAGTCGGCCCTCAAACTGCTCCCCCGCCTACGCACCGCAGGCGTGAACCATTTCCGCCTCGAAATGCTCACCGAAGACGCCGAAACCGTGCGCCGCAAGGTGCTCATTTACACGCAAGCCATCCAGGGCAAAATCTCTATCGAAGATGCCATCCGCGAAGCGGGCATTCAAGAAAAGTACGGCCTTTCCGAAGGCCAGCTCTTTAACGAAAGCACCTGGCAAGACCGCAAGAAATAACGCTCTTGCGCTTTTGAAAGAAGCCCCGCCGCACCTAGAATTGGCGGAGCTTCCCAACTGAAAATTCGCCATCGGGTGGATAGCAAATCGCCGACATTCGCCGGCGAATCAAAAATAGTCTTCAAAACTTTAAAAAAGGAACTTTGTACCGAATCTTGCAAACAACTGTTTGCAAAATGCCTCTTTTTTTACAATCAGGAAACATTTAAAGCGGCGGATGCCTACTTTTTCTTGGCGCGGGCAATCGCTTCTTTGGCAAGCTTATCAACCAATTCGTTCCACTTGACGCCGGTATGGGCTTCTACCTTTTCGAAACTCACGCGATGCAAGTATGGCTGGGCTGCCGCCACATAACGCTTGGCGATATTGCTCTTTGCCTGCCATTCACCTTTAGCCCAGCGGGCAATGCCTTCGTAATCATGGCAAATCGTACCCGTCTTGTCGTTGGAATCAAGCCAGCGCATGGCCTGGAAAGACGCCATGACTTCGCCGTCAATATTCCGGCTTTCCGCGTCAAAAGCGGTAATGCCAGAACCACGGGCGATTTCGACATCGTTTTCCGTTACCACGAATGCCCAGCCCGATTTCGGAAAATCCGGCGAAAAAGAACCATCTACAAACACGCGGATTCCATCGGGTACAGGAGCCTCCATTCCAGCGATCCAAGCCTCTGCTTCGGCACGCGAACCGAACGATTTAAAAAGCACGCCCTTCACACCATGGGTCAGTTTTTCGCACTCAGCCCACGTCATGACGATTTTGTTTTCGTTCGGGGACTTTATCGCATAGAATTTCTGTTTAGGCATGGCCCAAAATTAGTATATTATACTAAAAAGTGTATTGGAGTTTAAGTGAAACCGTCACCGTATTTTGCAGATCGTTTACGTTATTTTTTCAAGCGTTTTTACAGCCCGGAAAAGCTGTACCGCTGGTTTTTGGAAGTAGCCGGAGATGACTCCGGAGAGTTCAATTTCCCGGCCGCGCTTCAAGGGAACCCCAAGACCGTCGTGTTCCTTACACGTGACATCGACAAATCGACTGCATTTATAAAGGGAATGCCCGAAGCATTCTTCAAGAACGCACTCCTTTGCGCTCCCGATACAATGCAGGTCATGATTTCGGCCAAGCACGCCAAAGCGATCTACTATACCGAGCTTGAATGCCGTTACGGTGAGCCGGCCTTTGAAGAACTGCAATACAAAATCAAGGATTTTGGCCCGCAGGTTTGCATTTACCTGGGCGAAGCCTTCTGGCCCACGCTTTACCTTGCCAAAAAGTGCGGAGCAAACTGCCGCATCGGGTTTACGGACGAACATTGCTATCCGTTCCTGAACATATGCTTGAAACCCAACAAAATGAGCGAAGCTGCCCTGATTAGCCAGTACTACGGGGTCAAGTAATGCAAAAGGGGTATCCCACAATCATCACAGAGAATGGCGGGTATGCGGACCTCCACATGCACACCAAGCTTTCGGATGGTAACCTTTCGGTCGAAGAACTGCTCGTGCTCTGCAAACGCAAGGGCCTCCGTTGCATTTCGATTACCGACCACGACAACCTGGATAGCTACAACCTCGCCGCCGAACCCGCCAAGGAAATCGGGCTTGAACTCATTCCCGGCATCGAAATTTCGGCCGTGTGGCAAGGCAAGGACATCCACATCCTGGGATATTTCTGCGACCCTACGAACCTCGCCCTGAACATGGAACTGCAGGATTTCGCAAAGCAGCGAGTCACCCGCGCAAAAGCCATCATCAAAAAGCTGAACGCGCTGGGCATCGACATCACCTACGAAAAGGTTGCCACCTACTGCAAGGGCAAGGTTATCGGCCGCCCGCATATCGCCATGTCCATGGTCGACGAAGAATACATTTCGAACTTCTCCGAAGCATTCACCAAATATTTAGGTGACGGCTGCGTAGCCTTTGTCGAAAAGAAGGGCCTGAACCCGCAGCAGACCATCAAGCTTATCGAAAATGCCGGCGGAATCGCCGTCCTCGCCCACCCCTACAAGTCGGGGCTTTCCGACGAGTTCATCGAGAACATGGTGGAATGGGGCGTACAAGGGATCGAAGTCTACAGCCCCGCCCAGAAGGGAGCTGTCGGCCGCAAGTACAAGGAAATGGCCCAAAAGTTCGGCCTCGTGGGCACCGGCGGTTCGGACTTCCATACCGAAGCGGGCGCCTACCCGCCCAACTGCATGAAAATGCCCTACTCCGTCGTGAACGCCCTGCGCGAACGCCGTGAAAAACTGAGAGCGGAATGGTACTAACTTGCCTAGTTTGAATTTTATGAGAATCTTAGCCCTACTGCTTGTTTGCATAAGCGTATTGTTCGCTGAACCGCTAAAGCCAGACCAGTACGTAAAGCCATCTGCTCAAGATTCAATCTACAAGACCCCCTGGGGCATTGACCCCGCCCCCCGCGAAACCGACGCCGGCCGTTGGGTACTCCCGCTGCGCGGACTTATGCAGCGCACCTACGACATCTCTGGCCAGAAATCCGAATGGCTCCTAGGAACCTCGATTCTTGGCGCTCCGGAACTTGATGCCGACTTTTTGGGCATGGGCTCGATCCAGACTCGCTACCCGAGCAAGCTCGCCGGCCTATTTACCACACGGCTAGGTTACGATGCTACGACTCTCGGGCTGAACGGTGAAAACGGAATTCTGACCGAAGAACGCAAGGGAGTCCCGGTCGACACACCCGTGACCGACCTCAACTGGGAACGCCCCGCCTTCGGCGGCAACGCGCTGCGCCTCGACTTCCGCAGGCTCGTGACCGATTCCGTTTCGCTCGAATTCGGACTCGCCAGCCATTCCGATGTCGACTCCAAGGAATACAGCTACCAGAACGTGACCCACTCGCCCTATTTTTCCATGGGCCGCGACTCCTCGCAGATTCCTTTTGGCGGGCGAAACATCGCCATGAACAGTATGCACATCCAGCCGATTCTCACCTGGAGATTCGGATTCGGTAAGGCATACGCCAAGTTGAACTACATAAACCTTCGTAACGCCGACAACACGAACCACAAGGTTCTGCTGGATACTCTCGACAAGTCTATTCGAACCTTCCAGACCGACCCCTATGTCATCGAGACACATACCTTCGGTTACGGCGGAGGCGTTGAATTCTACCCCACCCGGAAGCTAACTCTTTCGACCGACTTCCAATACACCGAACACGATATCGAACTGGATTCGCTCGGACACATTTTCAAGAAAACGCACGAATACACAGACACCTTGGGCAGGCAACTCGTTGACTCGATCTTCTACGACACCGTGCGAACCATGAATTACCAATCGATGCTCGGAAACTTCGGCATCGCCTACCACACCATCTTCAATCCGGCTATCAAGTTCAAGTACGAATTCCTGAACACCGACAATACGGGTGCAAACGACACGACGCACACTTACTACCAAGACCGCGAAGTCGGCTACCTGGAACTCAAGGACACCCTCTGGAACAAGCTCCTGTTCCGCACGCAAACAGGCTTACAGCGCAACAGCTCCGTACGCGATTCCGTCGATATAGCTCCGGCCTACTCCGCCGACGTACTCGCTTTTTTGCCGTACCACCTGCGTGCAAGCGCCGGCTGGCGACACGACAACAAATTCCCCGATGTAGGCCAGCTCAAGATTGACGAAACAGGCCGTCTGGCATTCCACCGCAAGGACCTCAAGTACGAAGAACGCGACCGCTACACCTTGAATTTAGGCTACCAGCAGCGCGAAGTCTTTTACGGGCTCGGCCTCCGCTACGAAAACGTCGATAACCTCATTAAACCCCGCTGGGTCAAGCGCGGCTACGCCGACAGCACGAACTCGATTGACGAGGTTTACACCTGGACCAACATCGACAACGTGAACAGCCTCGACTGGATTTTACAGGTGGGCTTCAGACTCGGCAACTGGAAGTTCTACCTGGAACGCGGCGAAACGCTCGACCGCAGCTTCAAGCTGATTGACACGCCGGAACTCTACTACAAGGGCTCCATTCACTGGCAGAACCGGTTCGTTTCGGATCGCCTGGGCGTGAGCGTACGCGTGGACTGGCAGTGGTTCGGCGAACGCTACGACTGTACGATTGGTGAACACGGCGGGCCCGAACTGGAACTCATGAAGAAGTACCTGGCGCTCGATTTTGAAGCCCGCATGCAGATTCTGACCTTCGAGCTCTACACCCGAATCGAAAACTTCAACCACAGCATTTACATGCCTGCTAGCGGCTACACGCCCGAGGGCCTCCGCTTCGCCTACGGCATCGTCTGGACATTCCGGAACTAGTCATGCTGAGCTCGGCTCAGCATCAGCTTTATTCATTTGAGCTTATAGATATACGGCCAGTTCTTGCCGGTAATCCAAAGATTCTTGCCGTCGTAGGCGATGCCGTTCAGAACGTCTACGTCAGGGTGCTTGCGCTGGATTTCGGCGACCTTGCGGCTTAAATCCAGATAATACGATACGCGGCCACTCGGCAATTCAATAACCGCGATTGCACCGGTCTGCCAGATGTTGGCGTACAGGGTATCGCCCACGATTTCAAGTTCATTCAAGAGCTTTACCGGGCGGCCGCCATCGGTCACCGAAATAACCCCCACCACATAGAATCCGCCCAAGGCAATCTGCAAGAGTTCACTAGAGCCATTGCTCATCAAAAGAGCGCTTTTCCAGTAAGTGAGCCCCCAGCCTTCGGTAGGGATGGCAAATTCGCCCTTTTTCGCAAACGGCTTGCGGCTGTAAATGAAGGCCTTCTTGGATTTCCAGGTCAAGTAGAAGATGTCATCGCCCACCGCAATGGAACCTTCGCCAAAATACTTGTCTTCGAGCCTGGCGGAATCCAGAATCTTGCCATCGAGCGTACGGCGGTAAAGTCCCGATTTGCCATACAAACCCGTCGTTTCAATCAGTTCCTTGCCGTCAAAGAACAAGCCTTGCGTAAAATGGGTCTTTTCGTGAGGAATTGAATCCACAATTTCGGGAACCACGCGAGGAGCTTCAGCGAAAGCGAGAGAAGAAAGAACTAAGACAGAAGCGAATGAGCAAAGACGGGCGAAAAAATTCATGTCCAAAAATTACTAAATTGCACGCCATGGGTGAATTAAGGATACCAGCCAAAGTCAAGATAATCGTAGGGATTCTCGCTAAAGATTCCCAAGCGGTAGAGGCCGTGCGCGACACGCTCCGCAACCGCTTTGGCGAAGAGGAGCTAGCGCTCCCGCCGTTCCCGTTCACCTTCACGAACTACTACGTCGACGAAATCGGGAACGCCCCCGTGCGTGCCTTTTTCAGCTACGAGACTCTGGTCGACCGCGAAACCATTGTCGACATCAAGCTTTGGAGCAACGACGTCGAACTCGAAATTGCCAAGCAGAACGGCACGCCCGGGCTTCGCCCCGTGAATCTGGACCCCGGCTACATGACGCTCGGACAGTTTTTCTTGGCGACCACCAAGGACCAGCGCCAGCGCGTATACATGCAACGTGGCATTTTCGTAGAACCCACGCTGTATTTTCAGGACGGGCATTTCCACGCCTTCGACTGGACCTACCGCGATTACCAAAGCGAAAAGTACATCCAGTACTTGGAACAAGTGCGCGCCCGCCTCGCCTACCAAATGAGCACCGGAAAACCATATCGCCTTAGGCGAGACTCCCATTAGTCATTCCACATTTCACATCACACATCATTATGAAAGCCGGAATCTTTACAGTCATTCTCCTGATCATCAGTAACGTCTTTATGACCGCAGCCTGGTACGGCAACCTCAAGCTCAAAGAAATGCACATCAGCACCGACTGGCCGCTGATTCTGGTGATTCTCGCCTCCTGGGGTGTCGCCCTCATCGAATATTTCTTCATGATTCCCGCCAATACCATGGGTAGCCGCATTAACGGAGGGCCTTTCACCCTCATGCAGCTCAAGGTCATTCAAGAAGCCATCTCCCTGACGGTATTCACCGTCATCGCAACGACCGTTTTCAACAACGAAGCCCTGCAATGGAACCATATTGTGGCCTTCGTTTTGATTGTGGCCGCCGTATTCTTCGCATTTTTAAAGTAAATTTCACTCACTAGAATTTTTCTTTGGGTTAAATGAGCTTTTTGGGACTTCACAAGTGGATGGGTTTATTTGTCGCGATCATCGTGGCAATCTCCTTCACGAGTGCACCCGCTTACGCAAAAACCGCAACCGCCAAAAAATCCGAAAAAGAAACCTCGGCCCAAACGACTAAAAAAAAGTCCGACTCCAAAAAGTCCTCCAAAAAATCAAAAAAAGCCAAACCCAAGAAGTCAAAAAAAATAAAACTGAGCGAAGACGACCCGAAAGCCTTCACCAAGGCGTTGCTCTATGACAAGCAGGGCGTCGAATACGAAATCGTCGAATCCAAAAAGAAAAAGCGCGAAAGAGCTAAGCAGCAAAAGAAGGAAGAAGAAGCCGCACGAATGGTCGACGTCTTTGACTTTTCAACCATTCTCCCGCCTATCACGCATGAGGCTCTCATCGGCTCGCCCTACGGCATCCGCAGCCACCGCCTGCACCGCGGCGTTGACGTGAACGTGATCAAGGACGAACCTGTCGTGGCCGCCTACCCCGGCGAAGTCACCATGTCGCGCTACAACAAAGGCGGTTACGGCCATTACGTGCTCATCAAGCACCCGAACGGAATCGAGACTCTTTATGCCCACCTTTCCAAGCGTCTGCTCAGCGTCGGCGACAAGGTTTTCCCCGGCGATATCGTAGGCCTCGCAGGCAACTCCGGCAGGTCTTCGGCAGCGCACTTGCACTTTGAAATCCGATTCGGCGAAGTAAACATCGACCCGACCACCGTCATCGATTTCCCGCACTGGTCGCTAAAGCCGGGCGTCAATAATTTCTCGATGAAAAAGGCCCGCAACGATCACCGCAAAATTCAGGCTCAACTCCGCAACTACAACTTTTATGTTGTTCAAGCCGGCGATTCCCAAGGGGATGTCGCCAACTGGTTCAATATTTCAATCGAATCGCTCTGCCGCATTAACAAACTGACCCCAGGCGCTCCGCTCAAGGCAGGCCAGAAGCTCCGCGGCAGCAAATAGCTACAGAGCCATAAAAGCGGCCTTCAGTTCGCGCGTAGCCTTTTCTGGATCAGCCGCTTTCATAATCGCAGACACGGCGCAAATGCCCGCAATACCCGAGCCCTTCAGCACAAAGATATTGTCCTTGTTGAGCCCGCCAATGGCATTCACCGGAATCGGCACCGCCTTCACCACGTCTTTCAAGGTTTCTACCGGTGTAATCACCGTTTTCACATGGGTCGTCGTCGGATAGATTGCGCCACAACCCAAATAGTCCGCACCCTGCTCATAAGCTTCAAGCGCCTGCGGCACCGTTTTGGCGGTAGCGCCTACAATCTTGCCCTCGCCCATGAGCTTGCGGGCCAAACGCACCGGCATATCGCTTTGCCCCACATGAACGCCCTCGGCACCAATCGCAAGCGCCACATCCACGCGGTCATCGATAATCAGAGGAATCCCGTAACGAGCCGTAATCTCATGCGTCGCCTTGGCAAGCTCCAAGTATTCGCGGGTAGACCGGTCCTTTTCGCGCAACTGGATAATGGTCGCGCCACCCTTGCAGGCAGCTTCCACCACAGGCAAAAAACGATCTTCCGGCACAGTCGTGCTGTCAGTAATAAAATAAAGCGTCGTATCGAGATTCTTCATGCACACAAATATAAAAATCCGTTTCGTTCGAAGCGGACTTTTTAAAAGATAAGAGCTCTTCTAGAATTATCCCAAAAAGAGATTCATGGTAAACGCTAGGCGGTTCGCCTTGTAGGTTACATCGTAGCTGTACCTGAACTCAAGCCCCAAGCCAAACACCGAGTTCATCTTGTACCTCACATAGGTACCTCCACCAAACTCGATAAAGCCGTAGTAATAGGGCTCGCCAAAGTCCGACTTCTCTTTTTTCCAGAAGCAATCCGTATCATCGTCCCAGCAACTATACGGTTCCGAATCGTCATTCTTATAGGGCACCCAGACATCGCCACCCCCCGCCATGTAGAGCGCCTCGGTGCGGGATGCAAACTGGAACAATCCCACAGACAGATTGGGAGTCGGCAAAATCTGTTCCATTACGCTAATACCGCCCCGAAACGCTTCTGGTTTACCATCACAAACAGCAATAAGCCTCCAGTCTGTCCACCCCATGATGCCGAAATGGTCAAAGGCGACCCCTAAAGAGATGTAGGGATTAAAGAACTGGAAGCCAAAACCAAGGCCTAAATGATTCTTGAAATGAATAATCGACGTACCAAAATCAAACGACCATTCCTCTTCAACGACATCTTCCCAGACACTGGTGCTGTGCTCTTTTTTCGGCGCCTTTATCGCCGAATCAGACGTGGATGCCGTATATTTCGTAAACGAAACATCGAAGATAAAGCCGCCCATACTGTCGCGGTTCTGGTAGGCCGACATAAAGGCCCCCGCCGATGGCGGCCGCATCGAGCACCCCGCCAACAAAGCGAGAGAGACACCCAACAACAAAATTATCAATCGATTAAACTTCACCCCCTAAATATAAATACAAACAAAAGAAAAAGTCTGCTTCGTTTGAAGCAGACTCAATTTCTCAATTTGGATTAGAACTTAAATTCTAATTCAAATTAACCGAGGGTAACCACTACTTTATGAGTACCCTTGGTGAAAATGGGAGCGACGTCAGCGTCAATCTTCTTGCCATCGACGATCATCTCGGCGACACCCTTGCACACGTGCTTCGGGTTCTTCACTTCGATTTCGTAGGTAGCGCCGCGGAACTTGCGGGTCACCTTGAAGCCATCCCAAGAGCTCGGGATGCAGGGATTCACGATGAGGCCCTTGAAGCTTGCACGGACACCGATGATGAACTGCGTTGCAGCCTGGTAGGTCCAGGAGCTGGTACCGGAGAGCCATGCGTTACGGCCCATACCGAACTGCTTGTGTTCGTCACCGAGGATGTTCTGCGGATAGCAATACGGTTCAGATTCGAACTCGTCGAGCTTGGTGTTCTTGGCAGCCGGATTAATTTGGCTGTAATACTGGAAGGCCTTGTCGCCACGGCCGAGAATCGTTTCGGCAATCATCACCCACGGGTTGGTGTGGAGGAAGATACCGCCGTTTTCCTTGGCTCCAGGAGGATAGGTGGAGATGCCACCCACGTTCGGGTCGAAGCCGCGGTAGCCCGGAGTAGAGCTTTTCACGCCGTTGGCGGTGTTGAGGAGCTTGTTCAGGCTGTCCATGCCCTGTACTGCGCGGTCACCAGTAGCAATGCCAGAAATCACAGACCAGGACTGGCTGTTGCAGTAAATCTTGCCGTACTTGGCCTTGTTGGTGCCGTAGGCGTTGCCCTGCTTGTCGAACCAGCGGACCCACCACTTGCCGTCCCAAGCGCTGTCATTGAAGGCCTTCTTCACGTCTTCGTACCAGCCCTTGTACATTTCGACAGACTTCTTGTCGCCGAGAGCTTCACAGATGTCCATCATTTCAAGGAGAGCCTTAGCATACAGGCCCGTGTTGAAGGAGGATTCTGCACCGAGCGGGAGGTTCATGCAATCGTTCCAGTCGGCAAAGCCGAGGAGCGGCAAACCGTGCTTACCGAGGTGAGTACGGGTAAAGTTGAGGGAGCGCTTGAGGTGTTCGAGCACAGTGCCCTTTTCACGCTGAGCGCGCTTCTTGCCGGCTTCGTAGAACGGAACTTCCTTCTTGAGGAGGTCCATCTTGCCGGTTTCCTTGAGGTAGTTGGCAATAGTGAGAACGATCCACAGGTGGTCGTCACCATACCAGTCAGCGTAAGCCGGGTTGCCGTTTTCATCGAGCACACCCTTCTTTTCGCGAGAGTCACCGGCGTTAGCTTCGTTGCCGTTGTCTTCGGCAAGGGCAAGCGGAGCGTACTGGTGCATGGCGTTACCTTCCGGACGCTGCACAGAGAGCAGGTTCAAGGCGAGTTCCAATGCTTCTTCCGGCATGTGGCTCATCACGCCCATCAAGTCCTGGCTGGAGTCACGGTAACCGATACCGCGGCTGGTGCCGTAGCCCAGCTGATACAGGGACAGGTAGCGGCTCCAGTTCTTGGTAGTGTGGCACTGACGCGGGTTGTGCACGTTCACCATGGAGTTGAACGCTGCATCCGGAGTCTGCACCTGGATCGTAGAGAGGTACTTTTCCCAGAACTTGGCGAGTTCGTCGAAAGCCTTGTCGACGTTCTTCAAGTCGCGGTACTTGGCGATTGCCTTGGAGGCAACCTTCAGGCTCTGTTCCTGACCGAGCTGGGTGCAGGTGCGGAAGGTCTTGCCGGCGGCAATCTTGCCAGCGTGGATCATGAGAGCGGCAATGTTGTCGCCACGGTCGCATTCGCTGTTGGAAAGTTCTTTGTTGGCGAGGCTGAGCGGAGCGGCCCAGGAGCCCATTTCGTTTGCACCGAGGAACACGCGACGGTCGCCATCGAAGCTACCGACCTTGCAGTTAGCAGTCACGTAGTTCACGGCGAAGTCACGCTTCATGTAAGCGTACTGTTCGAGCACCACGTGGCCGTCCTTTTCCCAGTGACCCTTGAGGGTCATGGTCTGCGGAACCCAGTCGGCGTTGGTGAGCTGCTTTTCAGCTTCGAAGTGGCTGAATTCATAAACCGGGATAATGTCCACTTCCTTGGCGGCACCGGAGATGTTGGTCACCTGGATGTCCTGGAGGAGAGTGTTGGATCCGGTCGGAACGAAAATCGTCACCTGCGTGCGGAGGCCTTCGCATTCGGCAATCCAACGCATGTAGGACAGACCCACGTGGCATTCCCACTTCTTCATCTTGGTGAGAGTCGGAACCACGAACGGAGAGAACACGGTGTAACCCTTGGCGTTCTTCACGCGGATATAAATGGTGCTGGCCTTAAAGTCAGAGCAAGGCATCTGGGCGATGTACTTGGTGATACGGTTCAGGGCCGGGTCGCCCTTGCAAACGAGGGTACCGCCAGTAGTATCGACGATACCACCAAAGTTCAAAGTACCAACGTAGTTGCACCACTTGATCGGGGTTGCCGGCGTGGTAAGCACGTATTCTTTCTTGGCGTCATCAAAGTAGCCGTACTTTGCAGCAGTCTTAGCTGCAACCTTCTTGGCCTTCGGGGCGCTCTTCTTGGTCTGTTTTGTAGCCATTGTTTCTCCGTAAGAGGGGTTGTTAAAATTTAACGAGCGTAAATATAGAAAAAACTAGTCCTTCTTATTCACAAAATCGCGATTTCCAAAGTTGATGTAGAAATATCCATCCAGTTTCTTGTTGCGTACCGGATCGCGCAAGATTCCAATAGCGGCGCGCACGTACTTGAGTTCCACCAGAATGTGGTCACGGCTCATGCAATTGAGGAACGGGCCTTCGGCAAAAAGGGTCGGGCGCGGTTCATCGGCAATCATCTGTTCCAAGCGTTCAACCTCTTTCACCAGTCGGCGTTCATGCGCTTCAAGAGTACGAATCAATTCCTTTTGTTCGGCACCGAAAAGGAAGGCAAAACCGAGCGTTCTCGGATCATCGTTAAAGCCGGTCAAATGCTTTAGCACTTCCTTGCGCAAAGTTTCTCGACCTTTTTCAGTAATCGAGAAAACCACGCGCTCAGGGCGGTTACCATCGCGTTCGCTACGGCCAGCAATGTCACCATGCTTTTCGAGTGTCGCAAGCCTGTTGTAAACGGTCGACGTGCTGAGGTTTGCCCAGCGGTCCAGTTCGCGGTTGCGAACCTCGGTAATGATGTCGTAACCACTGCGTTCCTTTTCCAGGATCAGGCCCAGAAGTACCAAGTCATAACGATTCATATATTACCCTTCTTCTAATTCCAGAAAAATCCATTAAGATTCACTTGTTGGACTATTCCAACTTGGAATATAACTAAAAATTGAAAGCTTGGGGCAATAATTTTTCAAATAACGAAAAAAAAATCCCCGCCACCTTTTGAGTGACGGAGATTTTCAAATCCTAAGGCGATTATGCGTTGCGCTCTACGAGCGCAGGCATATCGGCTCGGAAATGGGAACAAACGAGTTTGTTCCCGCTTCACTCGCCTTATTATGCCTTGTTCAAACGATCCTGGATCATGTCGATGATGTCGGAGAGTTCCTTCGGGAGGTGCTTGCCGAACTTCGGATAGTGATTTTCCTTAACGTCAGCGAGTTCCTTCTTCCAGCCTTCCACATCAACCTTGAGGATTTCCGGGAGGGTTTCCTTGTAGTAGTCAGCGAGACCGTCGGTGTTGAGGGTCTTCGGCATGTAACCGATAGCGGTTTCAACAACGTTGGAGTTATCGCCGTTGCAACGGTCGAAGATCCAAGCGAGCACGCGGCTGTTGTCGCCGTAACCCGGCCACATGAAGCCACCCGGAAGCTTTTCGTTGTTGGCATCCTTACGGAACCAGTTCACGTAGAAGATCTTCGGGAGCTTGTCTTCGGTAGACTTCTTACCGATTTCGATCCAGTGCTTGAAGTAGTCACCCATGTTGTAGCCGCAGAACGGGAGGATTGCGAACGGGTCGCGACGGATCTTACCGACCTGAGAGGCGTCAATCGTAGAGGCAGCCGTGATTTCGGAACCCACGATGGAGCCGAGGAACACGCCGTGGTTCCAGCTGAGGGACTGGTGAACCAGAGGAATGGTAGACGGACGACGACCACCGAAGAGGATAGCGTCGATAGGCACGCCAGCAGGATCTTCCCATTCCTTGGCGATGCAGGGGCACTGCTTGGCCGGAGCGGTGAAGCGAGCGTTCGGGTGAGCCATTTCTTCGCCCTTAGGAGCCTTGTCCTTCGGGAGAGCGTCACGGGTCTTGCCCTTCCAGTCAACGAGCTTGCCCTTAGCCGGGTAGCCGATGCCTTCCCACCAGATGTCGCCGTCTTCAGTGAGGGCGCAGTTGGTGTAAATGGTGTTCTTTTCTGCAGAGATAAGAGCGTTCTTGTTGGATTCTGCAGAGGTGCCCGGAGCAACGCCGAAGAAGCCGGCTTCCGGGTTGATAGCGTAGAGACGGCCATCCTTACCAAACTTCATCCATGCAATGTCGTCACCGATGGTTTCGACCTTCCAGCCCGGGATAGTCGGGATGAGCATGGCGAGGTTCGTCTTACCGCAAGCAGACGGGAATGCGCCAGTCACGTACTTGACTTCGCCCTTCGGGTTGGTGAGCTTGAGGATGAGCATGTGTTCAGCGAGCCAGCCTTCGTCGCGAGCGAGAACGGTAGCGATACGGAGAGCGAAGCACTTCTTACCGAGAAGAGCGTTTCCACCGTAGCCCGAACCGTAGGACCAAATGAGGCGTTCTTCGGGGAACTGAGTGATGTACTTGTATTCAACGTCAGCGCAGGGCCAGATGCCGTTGTCGCTTTCGCATTCGCGGAGCGGCTTACCAACGGAGTGGAGGCACGGAACGAATTCAGCGTTCACGTCTGCGTTGAAGATGTCGAGAACCTTCTTACCGGCGCGAGTCATGATGTCCATGTTGAGAACGACGTATTCGGAGTCAGTGACTTCGATACCGTTCTTGGAAATCGGAGAACCGAGCGGGCCCATGCAGAACGGGATCACGTACATGGTACGGCCGTGCATACAACCCTTATAGAGCTTACGCATCGTCTGCTTGAGTTCAGACGGGTCGATCCAGTGGTTGGTCGGACCTGCATCTTCTTCCTTCACAGAGGAAATGAAGGTACGGGATTCGACGCGGGCCACGTCAGACGGGAGAGAACGGAACAGGTAGCAGTTTTCCTTCTTGGCAAGCTTCGTGGCGAGGCCAGCCTTGACGCACTTCTGCATAAGGGCATCGTATTCTTCCTTGGAGCCGTCAACGACAACGACGTTGTCCGGTTCGCACATGGCAATCATTTCATTCACCCAAGTACTGATCTTCGGGTGCTTGATATCGTTAAGGGTAAGACTCATTATGAGCTCCTGTTTGGTTTAACGTTTAGTTTCGATAATTTCGAACGCGGTAAAATTTACAAAAAACAATGTCCAAATTGCAGGGGCATTGGCAATTTTTTGAACTAAATCACCCCATCCATCCGCCACACGCAGTCCGCCCTATACAGACAAGCGCAAAAAAATTTCGATTTTTTTTGTAAAAATCTTTTCATTTAGCCTAAAATTACATAAATTAGGCTTGTATACACGAAAAGGGCGTTTTAGCCCTCATTATAAGGTTATTGCTATATGAGTTGGTCTTATTCTAGAGAACACCAGAAAAACATCCTTTGCATGATCATGGCAGGCGGTCAAGGCAGCCGTTTGCAGCCCCTCACCCGCGACCGCGCCAAGCCGGCAGTCCATTTTGGCGGAACCTACCGCATTATCGACTTCGTGCTCAACAACTTCATCAACTCCGGCATCTTCAAAATCAAGGTTTTGACGCAGTTCAAGAGCGATTCCTTGAACAAGCACATTTCTGCAGCTTGGAACCTGAACGCAAGTCTTGACCAATACGTGGACCTGGTGCCTGCACAGATGCGCACTGGTGATGACTGGTACAAGGGTACCGCCGACGCCATTTTCCAGAATATCAACCTGATTACCGACGAACGCCCGGACCTCGTGGCCATTTTCGGTGGCGACCACATTTACAAGATGGATATCAACCAGATGATCGATTTCCATCTGAGCCGTGCCGCCTTGCTTACCATAGCCGCCATTCCGGTGCCGGTTTCCGAAGCCTCTGAATTCGGTATTATCGAAGTGGACGCCGACAACCGCATGATCGGTTTCGAAGAAAAGCCCAAGAATCCCAAGGAAATGCCCGGCAACCCCGGCTACTGCCTCGCCAGCATGGGCAACTACATCTTTACGAGCAAGTTCCTGGTGCGCGAACTTCTGAAGGGTGCCGAAAACGGTGCCACCGACTTCGGCAAGCACATTATTCCGAGCCTGTACAAGGACTACCCCGTTTACGTGTACGACTTCAACACCAATATCGTGCGCGGCGAACAGGCTAGCACCAAGGGATACTGGCGCGATGTGGGAACGCTCGACGCCTTCTTCGAAGCGAACATGGACCTTTGCTCCGAAAATCCGCCGTTTGACCTTTACAACAACTACTGGCCCATCCGCACGTTCAACTGGAACCAGCCGCCTGCAAGATTCTTCGCTGGCGACGGCAACGCCCACCAGGGCGCAGCTATTGACTCCATCGTGTCTTCGGGCTGTATCATTGGCGGCGGTACGGTGGTCAAGAGCATTCTCTCCCCCGGCGTTTCTATCCAGAAGGATGCCCTGGTCGAAGAATCGATCCTCTTCCCGAACGTGACCATTGGCCCGGGTGCCAAGGTGCGCCGCGCCATCATCGAAAAGGGCCTGCACATTCCGGCAGGCTTCCAGATCGGCTACGACCTGGAACGCGACAAGAAGCTCTTCCACGTGACCGAATCCGGCATCGTCGTGCTCGCCAAGGATACAATCATTAAGGCTTAATCTATTAGCTTTTTGCGACTAAAAAACCCCGACAAAGTCGGGGTTTTTCCATATTCAAACGGATGGTTTAGTTAATCAACGATGATTTCTTCATCACCCCAATCGCCGTAATCACCCCAGTCCATGGAATCTTCGTCAAGGTCCCATTGACCGTCTTTGCAAATCACGGGCAAGCCCATCACAACGCTCTTAGCACCTTCCTGGTCGCACTTCAGCATTTCTTCTGCAGAGGCTTCATCCATGGTCCATTCGCCTTCATCACAAGTCAGCGTCATAGCAATGCCGGCAATGACTGTATCCTTCGTTGCGCCTTCAACACTGCACATCAGGTTTTGTTCCATGGCATCTTCATCAGCATCCCAAAAGCCATCTTTGCAAATCAAGGGTGCTTCCATGCCGAAGACAACGTCAATCTTTTTTTCACCTTCGACAGAACAAGGCTGATTGTAACTACCCATAGGGTTATTCACATCCGTTTTCGGATCAGGATCCGTTACAGGATCATCTATAGGATTATCTATAGGATTACTGTTGCCGCCATTGTCGTGGATATCATTCTTGCTCGGAGTGTAGTCATCTTCCTCTTCGTCATCCATATTAACGCCAGAAGAGATATCCTTACACATACCTTCAGCTAGGGATTTGAGTTTGGCAACAGTTACCCCCGCAGCCTCAACTTTAGTCGTTACCGTATTGCCTTCGCAAGTAACTTCGGCATTTATGTCGTACTTGGCTTCCTGGCATTCTTCTTCGACAGCCTCCTTCGGCATACCCTTGTAGGTCGAAGCGGTAATAAGATAATCGCCCTCAATAGTTTGCTTGACTTCAACGGTTTCACCGCCATAGCTCATGGATCTTGTTACGGAATTAGCGTCTGAACTCACGTTACAACTCGGCGTGCCGCCACTAGCGCTACTCGAAGAGTCTCCGCAAGCCATGAGGCCAAATGCAGCAGTCAAAGAAAGGGCTAATCCAAGCTTTTTCATATTCATCATCGTCTCCTTGTATGTTTTGCAAGAAAGATATCTTTTTATTACAAAAAAACAACAGTTTTTTCAAAAAAAATTTACCCAAGCATAAAATATGTGTTTATTCACAAAAAAAGCCCCGACATAGTCGAGGCTTTTTAGGTATTTTGGGAGAGAAAACTACTTTAAGCCAGGAGTTTCTTCAGGAATTTGGCCTGCACCACCAAAGTTCATGCCGCCCGGGAATCCACCGGTGCTGTCGCCACCGAACATTCCACCGAAGTCGGGCATCTGCATTTCCCACTGACCATCCTTGCAGATATAGGTCATGTCCATGCTAAAGGCGTCACCCATTCCCATGGATTCAGTCTTCGTGGCACCTTCTTCGTCGCACTTGTTGGCTGCAGCAGTCGCTGTGGAATCATATACCCACTGACCGTCCGTGCAAACTAACACGGCAGCACCCATCATATTCTGGGTAGCGCCTTCTTCGTCACACTTCATCATGTCGGCGAAAGCCGTGGAATCAAAAGTAAAGCCCGTAGTATCGAAATCAAACGAACCTGGGCCAACATTGGCAGATGTATCTACCGGGGCGTCCGTATTGGGTTCTTCGTTTGCGGGTTCCTCGCTTGCAGAACTTGCTGCCGGAGGTTCATCTGTCTTGCTTTCAGAGCCTTCTTTTGCAGGGTCTGTCGATTCTTTTGTAGAACTCTCTACACTTGAAGAACTTGCAGGGGCTTCATCTCCACCGGCATTAGATTCACTCGAAAGAGACGGCTGATCTTCACCGCCTGCAGGTGTTTCGGAATTAGCCGATGAGGAATCGTCGCAAGCCATGAAAGTGAACATGGATGCAGCAACTATTGCAAAGCCCAACATTTTTAGATTCATATTGTCACTCCTTGAAAAAGATATCTTCAATATAAGCATTTCTTACTCGTAAACACGTTATTTAAACAATTTTAAACAATATTTTAAGCAGGTTGAAAATAATTTTTACACGCTTATAAAAACATTGCATTCTTCGCTTTTTCGCACAAAACAGCCCAATATTTCTAAATTTGTGCCCATGAGTGAAGAAAACCTGAGTCAAGCACCCTGTAACGAAATGTCCCAAAAATTGCAAGAAATTGCCAAGGCTCCCAAATACCGTGGCGCCATTTTCCAGATTGAAGCCGACGAAAAAGGCCTTGCCCTGGTCGACGTAAAAGAAGCTAGTCTTAAAGTCTATTTGATGATCGATCCGGAATGCGACAAGATTCTGGAAACCAGGTTCTTTACCTACGGCGGCCCGATTTTTACCGCTCTTGCAGACACCTTCTGCAAAAAGATTCAGATGGCGACCATCGACGAAGCCTGCGCCATTACCGCCGAAAGCTTGGAACTCGAACTCCGCGACACGCCGGACGTGCCTGCCATTGCTGCAACCGCGCCCGAGATCAAGCAGATGAATACGCTGATCAAGCGCGTTTACGATGTGTACCCCGAAAAGAAGGCGACAGCCATTCTAGTTCGCGAAAAGATGGAACGCATCAAGTACCGCACGCAAACCGCCGAAGGCCGCGCCGAAGCGGACGCCGAATGGAATGCCCTCACCAAGGTTCAGAAGATTGAAAAAATCGAGGCCTGGCTGCACCAGTCCGTACGCGGCATGCTCCAGGGCGACGGCGGCGACGTTGAAATTCTCGACTTGACCGAAGATAACCGCCTGAAAATCCGCTACCAGGGCGCATGTGCCGGTTGCGGTTCTGCCATGGGCGGAACGCTCTTCTACATTGAAGACGAACTGAAGAACAATGTTTATTACAACCTGATTGTGGAACCCGAGGACCCGCTCGACAACATCCAGCAGAACGAAATGTCCGATGCGGACCGAAATTTGGCCGGTTTAGACGATAACAATCCGCCCCCCAGCCTTTTCTAAATTTTATATTAAAGTTTGAAAACAACAAAGGAAACCTTATGTCCGAAGAACTCGTTTTGAAATTCGTAGACCCGAAGCCGATGCGCTACGGTGAAAATTCCCACCAGTCCGCTGTATTCTACCGCGACCCGACTTGCACCGAAGCAAGCCTCGCCACCGCAAAGCAGCTCTGGGGTAAGGAACTTTCTTACAACAACATCGTAGACGCCGACGCCGCCCTCGAAATGGCCCGCGAATTTAGCGAAACCAACGCCGTCGTGATCGTGAAGCACATGAACCCGTGCGGACTTGCTACCGGTGAAAGCCTCCGTGAAGCCATGGAAGCCGCTTGGGCAGGTGACCCGGTGTCGGCCTTCGGTTCCGTGATTGCCGTGACCCGCAAGGTGGACCTCAAGACCGCAGAATTCTTGAAGGGCCGCTTCGTGGAAATCTTGCTCGCTCCGGCATTTGACGACGACGCTCTCGAATTCCTGAAGAACAAGTCCAAGGACATTCGCCTCCTCGAAGTGGGCGAAATCAAGAAGGCAACCCACTGCAAGGTGTACAAGCACGTGATCGGCGGCATGCTGGTGCAGGACCGCGACGTGGACACCTACGAAAAGTTTGAATGCGTGACGAAGGCCCAGTTCCCGAAGAACAAGGAAGACCTCGCCCGCTTTACCTGGCTCGTGACCAAGCACACCAAGAGTAACGCCATCGTGATGGGCTACGAATACAAGCCCGGCTACTTCCAGGTGATGGGTCTTGGCCCCGGCCAGCCGAACCGCATCGACTCTAACCTCCGTCTTTGCCAGCCGCGCGTGCGCGACAACGTCGCCCGCATGGAAGAAGCCAAGGCATTCTTTGACGAAAATGGCAAGCTCATCAACGAAGCCGGCCTCAAGGCCCTCGAAAAGAAGGTCTTCGGCGAAGTCGTGATGGGTTCCGACGCCTTCTTCCCGTTCCCGGACAACGTGGAAGCCGCCCATGACGCCGGCGTGCGCTACATTGTGCAGCCGGGTGGTTCCAAGAAGGACGACCTCTCTATCGAGAAGTGCGACGAATTCGGCATTGCCATGGTGTTCACCGGCATGAGGCACTTCCGCCACTAAGGGTCGCCTATGGTTCCGACTTCTCAGAAGGAAATCAATCAGCGGGAAAAGGACCTGTACTACACGGTCCTTTCCTTCCTGAAAAAGATTCGCAAGGCAGGCAAGACTACCGCGAAGGAGTGGGACGAATACCGTTCCGCTATCAAGAGTGTTGCCATGACCGCCGATATGGGTAAGGCCGCTGACCTGTGGACCATGGACAACTTGGACCAGTTCAGCCCCGACAAGAGCCAGCTTCCGCCGCTCAACGACATGGAATACGTGGCACGCGTATCGCCCGAGTTCCTTTCGCAGCTCATGGAAGCCCTGTATTACGGTATGCTGAACCCGACCCAGGCGAACATGATTTCCGACGAGATCCAGGACGCCGATCCGGAATACGTGACTTCGGCCTCGCTCGAGGAACTGCTCGTAAAACTCTGGATTGGGAACGCTAAAAGCTACCGCAAGATGATAGCGAACTAATGAACGAACGCGTACGTGTAATTGGTGGCGGCCTTGCTGGCTGCGAAGCGGCTTTGCAACTGGCGAGCCGCGGTTTTAAGGTTGACCTATATGAAATGCGCCCGGTAAGGCAGACCCCTGCCCACAAGGACGGTCATTTGGCACAATTAGTTTGTTCCAACAGCTTTAAGGCATTGGGCATTACAAGCGCCCACGGACTTTTAAAGCAGGAACTCACGATGCTCGGAAGCTTTCTGCTGGATTCGGCCCGCGAAGCGGCCGTGCCCGCAGGCGACTCACTCACTGTAAACCGCGATATTTTCAGCGAATCGGTCGAAAAGAAGATTGCTGAGTCGCCCAACATCACGTTACACCGCGAAGAAGTCACAAGCCTCGAAGGCGACTGTCCGACTCTTGTAGCCGCGGGTCCCTTGGCCAGTGATGCGCTCGCCGACGACATTTTCAAGCGCCTCGGCAGCAACCGTCTGCATTTCTTTGACGCAATCGCTCCGGTTGTCGAGACCGACAGTATCGACTTTGACCACGCCTTTTACCGCAACCGTTGGGAAAAGGGCGAAACAGCCGACTTTATCAACTGCCCGCTGGACAAGGAAACCTACACCGAATTTGTGCGCAAGCTCTGCGAAGCCGAAAGCACGGAACCGCGCCCGTTCGAAAAGAACGAACTGTTCGAAGGCTGCTTGCCGGTGGAAGAAATGGCCCGCCGCGGTTTTGAAACGCTCCGTCACGGCCCCATGCGCCCGATTGGCCTTGGCCTCGGCAACAACGGAAAACTGTGGTACGCCGTCATCCAGCTCCGCGCCGAAAACAAGCAGAAAACCTTGTTCAACATGGTCGGTTTCCAGACTCGCCTCAAATGGGGAACGCAAAAGGAAATCTTCACCATGGTGCCGGCTCTCAAGAACGCGAAATTCGCGCGCCTCGGCTGCATGCACCGCAACACCTTCATTGAATCGCCCAAGTTCCTGGACAAAACGCTCCGTCTGCGTCCAGATCTTGAATGCGCCAAGGGCATTCCGCCTACCTGGTTTGCAGGACAAATTACCGGCAGCGAAGGCTACACCGAAGCGGTGGCCACCGGCTGGTACGCCGCCTGGAATATGGCGCAGACGATTCTACACGGTCATGCCGACCCGCTACCCGACGAGAGTTGCATCGGTTCGCTCATGAACCGCCTGGTGGAAGAAAACGAAGACTTCCAGCCCATGAATTTCAACTTCGGGCTGCTCCCCCACCACGAAGGCCTCAAGAAAAAGAATAAAAAAGAGATTCTTGCGGCTCGCGCCGAAGAATCTGTTCGAAAGTGGATTGCCGATAGGAAATTGGCCTAATCTTTTACGCAACGAACCGAATTGGCAAAACGCCTTGCAGTAAAACCAATACCTTCATCAGCAAAACCGTCATCATCCCATTCTTCGGACGTGAAGTTCACTTCAAACTGCAAATCGCTTTTGGCAATTTCGTTATCATCATAGGGTCCCGAAGACACCCAAAAACGAGCGACATCTTTTAAGCCAGAAAAACCAGCCGTTTTATTCGCAAACGGAGACGAATCATTCGCATTTTGTGTGTCCCTATAACCCGCCGGTTTCATCGAAAAGCCTGTGGAATCCGTTCCATTGCGGCCATTACTCCAGCCACTTGTCGACTTAAGCGCTAAATAGCCTTCTGCGGTTTTTCCGACAAAGGTCAACAAGGTATCCCATTCCAAAGTACTCGGCAGGTGCCAGCCTTCCGGACAAACCCCTCTCACGCGTTCAGGCAAAGAACAAGCCGCATCATTGCCACAACCCTTGCCGTCTTCGCTAAATACAGCTGCGCTATCCATGGCCGCGGCCCAAGTATAGAGACGACCATACAAATAGCAATTGGAACCTTGGTTTAGGTAGCAGTACGAACCATAGCTTGCGCCATCCACCTGGTAATCGTAATTCAGGTTTTGAGCCATCCAGACCTGCGAGCCGATTTCCACCATTTTGTAAACCTGGCCGTCACGAGCATCCGTGAAGGTATTTTCGGTATCTTCCGGTTCTTCTTCGGGATCAGTCACATCAGTAGAATCCGTTTTTTCAGGATCCTTCGAATTGCCATTTTTTTCGGAATAACGGACTTCGCTTGCGGGGTCATCGGCCCTGAACCATCCGTCACCATTACACACGTAATCGATTTCTGCCGATTTTACGTGTACGGAAACACCCTCGAGTTCTTCATCGCATTCGTAATGGGATAAATCGACAAATGTCGAAACTTCAGATGGCAAGCCCTTCTTTTCGTTGTTTTTTGAGTTAGATGAAGCGCTATCGTCGCCGCAGGCGACAAGAGACAAAATGCTAGCACCAACAAGTGATTTGTAGAATAAATTCATAAATCCTCCCTTTTGAAAGGAAATTTATAAAAAAATTTAAAAATGAGAGAAAAAGGCTTCACCTTCGGTGAAGCTAATCTGGCTACCTAAGATATAGAAAAAGCACCCACAAGGGGGCTTATCTTGTATCGGGGTAACCAGATTGTTCTTGCCGCTATTCGGCTTCGCCGAGCGGCGCGAACCCTACGGGCTATGCCTTAACGGCATAGCGCAAAATTCGCCTTACGCACTCTCGTTGTTCGTGCATAGGCAAATTTTGTGCCACAAAGCTCACTTCGTTTCGTATTTTGCCCTTCGGGCTTACTTGAACTTCGTTCAAGTTAAGGCCTAAAACCATCTGAGTTCGCTTCGCTCTCGATGGTTTTAGTCGAACTGGTCAGTTCGATCTGGCGTTAGCACGATACAAAAAGCGACCCCCTGAAGGGATCGCGTTTTGTATCGGGGTAGCCAGATTCGAACTGACGACATTCTGCTCCCAAAGCAGACGCTCTACCAGGCTGAGCTACACCCCGAGTGCGACAAATATAATAAAATAAGATTCGTTTGAGTAGCGTTTTTGAAAAGAAAAACCGATTCTAGAAAATCTAGAACCGGTTTCCTGAGCTACGAAGGGCTCGAACCTTCGACCCACGCCTTAAAAGGGCGTTGCTCTACCAACTGAGCTAGTAGCCCGAACGCACCCAAATATATTAAACGTTTCGTCATTTGTAAAGGCAGGATTCCCATTTATTCGTAAAATTTAACGCTTTTTTGGCGATTTATGCACTCACGCGGCAACAATATTTGTAAATTTCAATCATGAATTTCAAGCACTTTTTGACAGCGGTCTCGGCACTACTCGCAATCCCCGTAGCAAGCCATGCCTACTTTACTCAAGGCGATGCCGGACAAGAAGTGTTTTCGTTTATCAATACCTTTGATAGCCCGCGTAACGCAGCTCTCGAAAAGTCGGCCGGTGCAAGCAATTCGACCGACCCGACGATTGTACAGCTGAACCCGGCAGCAGTCATTTTGCCCGAAGGCAAGAACCACATTGCATCGGTTCACTGGCAGACGGGCGACATGGCCGACAACCAGGGTAGCATCAGCTACACCGGGCATTACAACAAGTACATTTTCCAGGTTTCGTACAACTGGCTTTCTTACGGCACCATCGAAGGCTACAACGAATATGGCGATGCCACGGGCAACGACTACGAACCGTTCAGCCAGCTGGCCACGGCATCAGTCGCCTTCCCCATGAAGCATATCCGCTTCGGTGCGACTCTGAAATTCGCTGCCGACAAGCTCACGGACGATGCCGGAGACCGCACGGCCCTGGGTGCCGCATTCGATTGGGGTCTCACCTGGCAGTCCGAAAGCAAGCGCTTTGGTTTGGCCGTCATGGCTCGCGACTTCGGTTGCCTGTTGCGCGACTATGTGGACGACGGCGAGAACGATTATTTTCCGATGTCGCAGACGTTTGCCATAGCCGGCTACTTTAGGCCCAAGGTTCTCCCCCGTCTCACGGTTTACATGGACAACGATTTTCCGCGTTACCAGGAAGCCTTTTTGAGCTTGGGTGGCGAATACGCACTCGGCCAGCATCTTTTTGTTCGCGCCGGTTTTCAGCGCACGTGGCTTGACTTGATCCGCGACGCCAAGGAGCTCATGGCTTCCGAAGACCGCCCGGATGAAACGAACAACGCCCACATGTTGAGCGCGGGCCTGGGCTATGCGATGGACTTGCTCGCCATCGATTACAGTTTCTCGTACCTTGCCCAAGGTATGGGTCACGAGCACAGGCTTGGCGTGCGAGTGAATTTCTAATTCAGGCTTGCAATGCGGCAGTTTGACGTTATTGTTCTCGAAGAAAACTCCCCGCAATTCGATAACTGGACACCCCCTTTTGAAGACCCGGCCCTCGGCTGGTTGCACGACTATGACTGGAACCGCCCGTTGCAAAGTATCGATGCGGAATGGGTCGTCATTACGCAGCCCGCGGTGAAGATTGACCGCGAATTTTTGAATAACTTGGCCGAAGTCACCGAAGGATTCCCGATGGTGGACGCCTTTGCACCGCGCCTAAAGTGTGACGGAAAATTCCATGGCGGGCTGTTGCTTGCCGGAAGCAAAGGGTTCTCCCCTATTTCTGAAAACGAGAAGATGCGGTATGTTGCAGCCCCGAACCCGATGATTGCGGTGTTTTCGAGCCGCATTATCCAACGCACCGGGTTGTTCGATTTGGACCTGCCGCCCGAATTCAGACTGCTGGATTACGCCCTCCGTATGGCTCACGCCGGCGGAAAGATGTTCAGCGTGCCATATCTTGTGGCAAGAACTTCGCAACTTACCGACGCTGGCCGCCTAAATCAAGTCGCTCCGCTGTGGGAAATCTATTACAAGACACTCCCCGTTGGTCTGCTATCTGCCTTCACGTTCCGCCATCTGACCATGGCCCCCAAATTCTTGGGGTTCGACAAAGGCAAGAAACGTCGCCTGTTCAAGCGCGACAAGGCAACAGCTTTATCAAAACTTACGGCAGATTATTTGAAATGTGTAATGTGTGATGATTAATGAACAATGAATAATTAATCATTTTTCATTCCACATCGCACACTTCACATCCTAAAAAAACACCCAGACGGCGAGCCAGAAGACCATCAGGCAAAATTCCATTTCCTTTGAAATTTTAGAAAGGAACGTGCTGCATAGCGTCATGCAAAGCAGGGCTGCGATGCGAGTCCAGGCAATGTCAATGCCACGATAATAAAGGGCAATGCCGCCAAAGAGTTCAATCCAGCACCAGAGCGATTGCGCCAGCACCAGGTAACGCCTGCGGTAAAGCGTCAGCGAGGTAGTCGAAAGGCAGAGGCACAGAGCGAGCATGCGGAACGGGTAATGTTCCAAAGTCGGGTCAATGGTTTCGCCGGCAAAATAAGTGAACACGCTGAACAGAACCAGGAAGCCGGCAAGCAGGCCGCCATTGCGGTACGGCGACGAACCCTTGCGCCACAGGAACGAGGCGCAACCGAGGGCAATCAAGCAAGAAAGCGAATTGGCAAGAGGAGTCATTATTCAGCCTCCTTTGCCGATTCGGGAGCGGATTTTTCGGCTAGCGTCCGCATGTAATTCACGAGGCCCAAAGCTTCACTCGGAGTCAAGCGACCCACGTAGGGGTTCATGTTGCCGCGGCCGTTCAAAATAACTTTGACCAAGGAATCTGCGCCAAGGCTATCGAGACGCAGGATATCCAGCTTTTGCGGCACCGGGTAGAATTCGCGGACGAATTTTTCATTGAAGCGACCATCGGTCCCGTGGCATGTGGCACAGCGTGCATTCCAAAGCAAGCGAGCTTGATTTTGAGAATCCGGAGTGTCGACACCTATCGGCTGCGAATCAAGCGTATTCGTCGACATTTGAGAAGCACCGCCGGCAAAGAAGGTCCCAAGGCAAGCTGCCGCCAGAACGAACAAAATCACGCACAGCGTTTTTTCGCGGCGAGTCAAAACGAAAGTCTGTTCAACGAGATAAGCACGAACGCACAGGGTAACAGCCGTCACGACGGCTATAATCGGGTACAAGAGCGGAATCACATTGGCAATTGAAAGGTCAACATTTGCAAACACGCTTTGGCCCCACACCCACACAGAGAAGAGAATGGCCGCAGCAAAGCCCACCAGCAAGGGGAAACGCAGAATGTGGTATTCTTCAGAAGACCAAGGCTGCATGTAAAAGCCTTTTTTGAGTTTTTCGATACCGCGCACGCCCGTGAAGTTTTCTTTTTCAAATTCCTCTTGTTCGGCTTCGGCCAAATCGGAGCCGTCCACTTCGCCAAAATAGGAACCCGCGCCTTCCATATTGCGGTTCAGGTAACGGCGGATGCCGAAGAACAACAGCATGAAACCGCCTACCGAGAAGGCGACAAGCCCCAAGTCTATCCGGCCAAAGGTTGCCGGAGCCTGCCCTGCCGAGGGCGAAACAAGGTAATAACGTTCCAGGAACAAGCCGACGAGAATCGAGACCGAGAAGAAGATTCGGCCCACACGGTGTTCACGAATCACCGACACCATTCGAAGTTGCGGAAGGACTCCGGCAAAGATAAATGCCGATGTGCAGAAATACCCCTTGATGATGAGGTCCCAAATCCAGATGGCGCAAAGGATCCAGGTGCATATAAGCTGCAGGCGTTCCAAGAGGCGCACGCGGTAGCCTTCGGCGCAAATCAGGAGGTTCATGAGGGCAAGCCCCGAAAGGATCGCCCCCGCGATAAAGTAAACCGGGAAGAACGCACCGCGCCACTCCGGCACGAACGTGGTTGCAAAATCCAGGCTCACCACCGTATGCACCCAGAGCACCAGCGGGAACAGGAGCCACGCCATAGGCTTGCGGTAACGTTCCAGCAGCGGGTTCTCGCGGGATTTTAAATGCACGCCAAAGAACAAGAGCGACAGGAGCGCATACACGGCAATGCAGCAGAAATCCCAAACCAGGGGCGAACGCACATTGGCAAAGTTGCCGCGGGCATCGAGGAAGGGGGCCACCATGTAAAAGTTATCAATGACACCCAAGTGCATCAGCGGGAAAATAGCCGCAAACACGAGGCTCACGAGCGTCGAAAGTTCCGCAATCAAGGCCGTACGACGGTCCAGCTTGATATCGAGCGCTAGGAAAATCGCCGACAGGAGCGTGCCGGCATGGGCAAGCCCAATCCAAAAAACGAACAGGCAGATAGGCGTGCCCCAGAAGGTGCGAGAATCCACCATCCAGGCAGAAGGGCCTTCGAAAATCGAATAACCCAGCGCATAAAGCCCCGGCAAGAACAGCGCAAGGCCAGCAAGCATCAAGTACTTGAACATTAGCGCCTCCCCCGCATAAATACCACGGAAGGATCAAGGTCGACCAGTTCTCTCGGCGCATACAGCTCTCGATTCTTGGAGAGCTTTACCAGCGGCGACTTATCGTCGAGCCAGTTGCCAAAGATAATCGCGTTCTTGGGGCAGGCTTCGGCGCAAGCGGTTTTGACGCCGCGACCGCGCCATTCTTCTGCCGTTACGCCAACGGTAAGCGACGTCTTGAATTTGAGGCGGTCGTTCTGCAGGCGGTGCAGGCAAAGGCTACATTTTTCCATGACGCCCTTGTCGCGGAGCGGGACTTCGCGATTGAACTGTCGGGCAAGCCCGAGTTTCTGGGCATCGTTAAAATTGAACTTTCGGGCCTGAACGGGGCAATTTGCGCCACAGAAACGGCTACCCGTACAACGCTTGTACATCATGGCGCTCAGGCCATCGGGCGTGTGATTCGCAGCCCCCGTCGGGCATACACGTTCGCACGGGGCATTCCCACAGTGCGCGCACATGAAGGGGGCGCTGCCGCGCATGTCGACCCAGTGCATAAAACGCCCGCGGGCAGCATCTTCGTCGGGAACCAGCGGCACGTTGTTTTCGAGGTTGCAAGCTAAAATGCACTTGCCGCAACCATCGCAAGCATCCAAGTCAATGGCCATGCCGAAACGGTTGAGGGTCGAGGCTCCCGGAATCTTGAGTGCACCCGGAGTCGGGATTTTCACGAGGTCAAGAGATTTTTTTGCCTGCGACAGAGCCAGTTTGACTTCGTCTTCAAAACGCTTGAGGCTAGGCAAATCGCCGGCGAGTTCTTCGAGCGGAATCTTGCGACAGCCAAACAGCAGCCCCATTACCGCTACCAGAGAACAACTCTTGATGAATTCGCGACGATCCATACTCATAAGATACCTTCACGAATCAGCGGTGGCAAGCGGCGCAGTACGTGGCCGCCGGCTTAAAGCCTTTTTCGTTGAAAGTTTCGCCCCTGTGGCACTTGAGGCAACTTTGCATATTGAACAATTCTGCGCCGTAGCGGTTCTGCATGTAGCCCCTACCGTGACAATCGGCGCAAGCGACGCCTGCGGCGGCATGCACGCCATGGTGAAACACCACATGGTCCGGCAAATGGCGCTTGTGGGACCACGGGCGGTCATCAGCTTTTGCAAGCACGGAATCCAGCGTCTCGATTCCCGGATTTTCGGTCAGCGGGAGCCTGTGACAGTCCATGCAGTCCGCCTTCGAGGGCATAAAGGCGTTCGCCGAGGCGCGCGAGCCCGTATGGCAGGCGGCACAGTCCAAACCGATTGAATCGCCGTGCAGCGCATGGTCAAAAGGAATCGAGCCCATGGCACGTTCAGGAACGCGCGGCTCCCCCATCAAGAAATCCGCCAAGAAAAAAGAGAATACGACAACAAAACAAAGTGCAACCCACTTCATTTTGGCCTTCCTGGGTCATCGGGATTCTTGAGAATGTACAAAAGCCACGCCGTCATCATTTTCGCCTGCTCTTCGGTAAGCGGAGTGATTTCCATGGCAGGCCATTCTTCGGGGTGCTGCGGAGTTGGATGCATCAGATAGCGCACCAAGCCTTCCGGATTTTCGGCATAATTTGCCACATTGTCGCGCATCGGCGGTGCTGCAAACTTGCGTGCCCAGCGGTGGCATCCGCGACATTCGTTTTCAAAATATTCGTGAGCTTGTGTTTTGAGTTCGGGCGTAACCGGCGGAAGCACAAATGCCTCTACCGCAAATAAAGCACATACTGCCACAAAAACGAAGACTACCACCCGGAGTTTCAAAACACCATCCTTTTGAATACAAGATTCGTCTTAAATATAAACATTTTTTTTCAAATATATTCCTATTTTTGGGTTCAGGAGACACAAATGAAAAAAATCTTATTCTGCCTAATGCTTTTGGCGGGTTTTGCCGCAGCGAATACGTGTACGCAGGCGTGGTTCAATGCCCAAACACATTTTTTGTCAACCCCACAAAATACTCCATACCTTGATTCTGTATATTCTGCATACTTGAATAGATCTTTGGACTCTATAAGAGAAGAACGATATGTCAAACTTTCTTACAACAATGGCTACCTTGAAAAAATAATCAACGGCTATGTTGGGGACATCGAAAATATCTATACTGATGTTGATTACATCCATGTATCCAAAGATGAAAGTGTCCTTTCTAAAAAAGGCTTGGAAGGGCTAATTTCTGATTCAACTGTTGGAGACACCACTTTTTGGGTTCGAAAGCACTATATCAATGGCAAACTTGACCAAGCTATGTTTTATAAAGAAACAGAATTCTTCTCCTCCTGCATGGATTCAACCTTCGATTACTATTACGAATATCTTTCTAGAAATGATTCCCTTATTTATATCTACATAGATAACTACAGTTCCGAAGCAGATCGAGAAATAGAATATGCCTACATTATAGAAGATCCAGCTGATGACCTAAAATGCTATGAATATAGTAACGACTCTTTAGACCATGTAATGGTCTATAATAAGAATGAAAAGGGATTTTCTGTAAAGGTCTTTAAAAACGATATAGTCGTTCAAGAACTCTTTTTCGTTGATCCAAACAGCACTACTGCCATCCGCAAGCAGCGCCCGGCGGCAAAGATTTCACCGAAAGCTAGGTATTTTGACCTGTTGGGCCGCTACAAGTTTACGAAGTAATTATGGGCATTATTGAAATTATCATTATCGCGATTGTAGAGGCGATGGACTGCTTCGCCGTCTCGATTGCCACAGGCCTTTCAAAAAAAGGAATCAAGTACAGCCGCGCCATGCTCCAGGCTGTAAGTTTCGGTGTGTTTCAGGGTGGCATGACGTTGCTCGGGTATTTCCTCGGGAGCTTTGCTGAACGCTGGTTCAATTCCGTAGGCACGCCCATCGCCTGCACCATCCTTTGCATTCTGGGCGGACGCATGATCTGGGGCGCCGTCCGCGGTGACTCCGGCGAACAGGAAGGCGAACAGATTGCTGCGAAGAACTTGACCATTGCAAACATCTTGCTGCTTTCGGTTGCGACAAGTATTGACGCATTCGCTGTCGGAATTTCGTTTGCATTCTTGAACGCGAACATGATTCTTGCCACCAGCGCCATTGCGCTTGCAAGCTTTATCATGGGCGTTCTCGGGTATGAAATCGGCCGTCACGCCGCTCAGCGGTTCAAAACAAAAATTCCTGAAATCATCGCAGGCATCATCTTGATCGGCATCGGCGTGAAAATGCTATTCTAGTCCGCAAGGATACTGCTTAAGCCACTTGATAATATCTTCCCTGGAATGTTGCTCTGAACAGATTTCAGGGTAAACTTTCGGGGCGAGTTCTTCGGGATCGAATCCGTATTTGAACACGACCCACACCGTGGTTCCAAAGCCCGCGCCAATGGCAAGGCTTACAGGCACGCTACCCGTGGTAAGCATACCGCCCAGGAATCCAAGGGAACCTTCAAGGACAGAGGTCCAGAAAATGCTTTTGGGTTCCATTTGCTGGCAATAATCCAAGGAATCCACGGGCACTTGGTAAATCAATTTTCCATAATCCTGCCGCAGCCAGACCGCATTCGCGCTTTCGTCGTAGCAAATTCCCTTGCTAGTGACGGCGACAACCGATTCGGTCGGATGGTAAATAATGGACATCGTCTGAGAGCTGTCGGCAAGGCGGAACCAGTTCCGTTTAATCGTATGGAGCGAATCGATGTTTTCATTTTTCGTTTCCACGGTATCGGCAGGCTTCGTTTTCATGCTATCGACAGAGACGGTCTTCACTTTTTTCATCTTTTCGATATTGTTATCGGCAGCCCCTCTCATTATATCGTTTCCGCCGATACTCATGACCGAAGACAATCCCCAGAAATCCAAGGTAACTGCAAAACGGTTCCGGTTTTCGGTCCAATCGCGGCCATAACGGAATTCTAGAGCCAAATTGCCCATGCGTTTAAAGCTATGCGAAACATAAAATCCGCCACCGACTTCGGTATAGAACTTGGAGCGGGGCGAAGGCACCCCCTTCCCAAAACAAACGCCTTCACAAGGTTCGTCATCTACGTAAAAATATTCACGTCCGTTTCTGGACAAGTGTTCCGTAAAGCCGATTTTCCAACGGTCATTTAACGGAATCTGTTCAATCAGCATTCCGCCGCCGGAGTAAGAAGCAAAAGACGACTCATCGTCTTCGGGCTCATCGGTAGAAACCACCGCCAAACCAAAAATGTTGCTCCAGCCCGTCAGACCAAAATACGGAGAGACAAAGCCGCCCTGCAAAAAAGGAGTCAAAGACTGAACGCCCCAACCAAAGGTAAAGTACCCCCCATTGATATAGCTCAACAAGGTCAAATCACCCCACCATTCTGCATGGCTCCAATGGCCGAGTTCCGTACTTTCGTGGTAGCCATTATCCAGGTTACCGAAATACTGCGAATAAGAAATATTTCGAACGGCCTTATCTTGCTTATAGCTTGCCATATAGGCGGCAGCCGGAGGCGGGCGCATAATGGAACTGCAACCGCCAAGAATCGCGGCCATTGTCACGAGCATGACAAGAATCACCCTATGTTTCATAGTATTCATCATATCATAAAGCTCATCACAAAGGACCAGAACGTTGCCGGATTGTCGCCGGATTTAATGCCGACTTCAAAAGACATCAAAACAGCGGTGTGCGACTTGAAATCGGCCTCCGCCAACAAAGGCAAATTCGTATAGCTAACAAAGTCTACGCCGTAGTAAAACACCCACTTATCAAGTTGGTATCCGTTTCGGAATTGAGGTGAAGACGGACGACCAGCAGAATAGTCATAAGAAGTGTAATAGTCTTTGCCGGGATTAAGGATATGGCAATCGCGAATTCCACCATGTGCTCCAAAAGCCAAGCCATGATTGTTCATGAAAGCCATCGCGCCGCCGCCTAAATTCACAGAACCAAAGAACTTATTTTCGTTGATATCGGAATCTACCTCGTCATCCGCATCGTGACCATAATACCGTCCGAAACTGAATTGATAAGCGGCCGCCAAATAGATTGGCCCAAACCACTGCACAATCATGGGCGAAAGGCCTCCCTCAAGCCACATCCCATAATGCAAATTCAAGAATATTCCGCCACCGAAATTGTGACCGTTCCAATCATTGGCCCCTTCAATATTTTTCGTTTTGGGCCAAGTCAAATCCCAAAGGCTCACTTCGGCACGAAAAGCGGAGGCTTCTACATCTTTTTTTTCAGAACCGTTTTCTTCAACTGTGGCATCTCGCTTTATTTCGCAGGAATCGCAAAAAGCAAACGTGGTTGCCAAAGAAAATATGCGCGATGTCCCCGGAGCAATCTGCTTTGCCACAACTGCATGGGGAACAAAATGGGGCGCCATTACCACGTAATCGTCGGCAAAGGCATACGCCATCAAGAAAAGCAATAAAAAACGGGTCCACAGACGCATAGTTTGTTCAAAAAATAATAATAAATGCCAAAGGAGGGATATACGGCCAACCTAAATTGTCAATTTTTTGTAATTTTTGTCACAATCGAAGATGTTTTTTTGTCTAGCAGATAGAAACGATGGACCAGAAAGATATTGACCGCACCCGGTATTTTGAGCTAAAGAAACAGCTAGAAGAAGCAAGCCGCCTTTACTACAAGGAAGGCGTCTCCCCCATGAGTGACCAGGATTTTGACTTTGGCCTCAAGGAGATGGAAGCGCTCGAAGCGAAGTATCCGGAACTTCGCGGCAATGCATCGCTCACGCAACGGGTCGGCAGTGACTTGACCAACGACTTTGCGAAGGTCGCACACGCCGTGCCCATGCTCAGTATCGCGAACGTGTACAGCGCCGAAGAAATGGCGGAGTTCGTGAAGGCGGCGGAAGAAGGAATGGCAAGTCTTGGCGACGACAAGCGCGCCACTACCGCGCACACCTGGATCTGCGAGCGGAAAATTGACGGCGTGAGTCTTTCAATCGTGTACGAAAACGGACGCTTGAAGCAGGCGGCCACCCGCGGCGATGGAGCCCAGGGCGATGACGTGACATTGAACGCGCTCACGATTGCAGACATCCCCGAAACCTTGGACGCAAAAAAGCTGAAAATTGACCCCAGCGAAATACCGCAGGGCACTTTTGAAGTCCGCGGCGAAGTCTACATGGAACGCGAGGCTTTTGAACGCCTGAACGAGCAGTTCATCTTGGAAGGCAAGAAGATTTTCCAGAACCCGCGCAATACGGTCTCGGGTTCGCTCAAGCTCAAGAGCGTGGCCGAATGCAAAACGCGCCCGATGCGTTTCTTTGCCTACCACATTCCGCAGAGCAACAACAAGACGCACGAAGAGAACCTGCTGCAACTCAAGAAGCTCGGGTTTCACACGAACGATTACTGGACCGCAGACAACACCGATGAAATCATGAAGATTTCGGAGCAGATTGGAGCGAGCCGAGACAGCCTCCCCTTCGAAATCGACGGCATGGTCGTGAAATTGAACGACCTTGCCATGCAGCGCGCGCTGGGCACCACGAGCAAGAGCCCGCGCTGGGCCATTGCCTATAAGTTCAAGGCCGAGCGCGCCTACACCCCGCTCCTTTCCGTAGAATTCCAGGTGGGACGCACCGGGGCCGTGACGCCGGTTGCGAACCTTGCCCCTGTGCGCCTCGCCGGCACCACCGTCAAGCGCGCCACCCTCCACAACTTTGACGAAGTCGCCCGACTGGACCTCCACTTCGGCGACACCGTCGGCGTCGAGAAGGGCGGCGAAATCATCCCGAAGATTACCGACGTCAAGAAGGAACTCCGCCCGGCGGGGGCCGTCCCTGTGACTGCCCCCGACAAATGCCCGGTTTGCGGCGAACCGCTCACCCACATCGATGGCGAAGTCATTCTCCGCTGCGAAAACATGCACTGTGCAGCGCAGGTACAATGCCTGTTCGAGCATTTCGTAAGCCGCGAGGCCATGAACATCGAAAATCTCGGTCCAGCCCTTATCGCAAGCCTGATTGCCTCGGGCAAAATCAAGCGCATTCCGGACCTGTACCGCCTCACGCTCGAAGACCTGGAATCCCAGGAACGCATGGCCAAGAAGAGCGCCAAAAACGTCTTCGACGCTATTGCCGCCTCTAAGGAAAAGAGTCTCGAAAACCTGCTGCACGGTCTCGGCATTAGATTCGTGGGCCGCACCAGTGCACGAAACCTCGCCAAGCATTTCCGCACTCTCGAAGCGATCCGCACCGCCACCGTCGAAGACCTGCAAAACGTCAACGACGTGGGCGAACGCATCGGAAAGTCCGTCTACGACTTCTTCCACACGGAACGCTACACGCAGGAAATCGACGAACTCATCGCTCTCGGCTGCCCCACCGAATTCAAGGGCGTCGTAAAGACCTTGTTCCAAGGTCAAACCGCCGTCATTACCGGCACGCTCCCGACCATGGAACGCGAAGAGGCCCGCAAACTCATCGAAGAAAACGGCGGCAAAGTCAGCGGTTCCGTGAGCAAGAAGACGAGCTGGGTCTTGGCAGGCGAAGCGGCGGGCTCCAAGCTCACGAAGGCGAACGAGCTCGGGATTCCCGTGCACGATGAAGCCTGGCTTCTTGCCCAAATCGCCGCCAGCGCTGACGAAACGCTTACAGAATCCGCAAATAACGACGAAAATGGATTGCCGCGCCCCTCCGGGGCTCGCAATGACGTTCAAAAGCCAAACGAACAATTAAGTCTATTCTAGCCACATTTTCTATATATATGGCGTAAAATTCAATTAGGTTACCCTTATGGAAATCAACAAGGACATTGCCGACATCCGCGCCGCCGAAGCTATTCTTCATAAAAAGAAGAAGTACCTGCTGTGCTATCATAATTTTAACGTGAAGAACTGCAAGAAATCTGCCGAAGAAATCCGAAAGATTGCCGCAGCCGCAGGTTCGCCCATCTCGATTGCCGTCGTACCCTCTATCGGGGGCGTCCCTGAATCCGAAGCAGACGCTTTCCGTGAAGAAATCGGAAAATTCGTGCAGGAAGGCTACGAAATCTTGCTCCACGGTGTGCGCCACAACGCAGACCTGTTCATCAAGCGTAATCCCATCGGCAAGCTCGCCCTCGCCATTTCGCACAATGGTGCCGAATTTGCGGGCCTGAATAAGAAAGTTTCCCAGATGCTTTTAAACCGTAGCATCGCCCTCTGGAAGGCCCACGGTTTTGGCCGCCCCTCCGGATTTATCGCGCCAGTCTGGCTCGACAACAAGCACCTCAAAAAACAGGTGCTCGAAGAATTCAATTTCTACGAAGACATGCTCTACATTTACCGCAAGGTCGGTAAAAAAGTCAAGCCGTCGTTCTCGCAGATTTTGACCTTCTCTATTTTCCCGCAGGCACTCCTCGGTGCCATGCAGGTATTTTCTCGCATTGCACTACTCCTCTACCGCGGAACCCCCCGCCTGGTAATTCACGCCGGTGACATGAAGGCCATGGGCGAACAAAATCTTCTCTCGCTCGTAAAATTTGCCTCGAATCACCGCGAAAAGATCATGTACCAGGATCTATAAGAGACCGGAGAGACACAAATGATACTCAATAGATTCCTAGCACGAACCGAGTATTCCTCTTACGAGGACCTCTACGAAAACTTTAAGCTCAACATTCCCGAAGACTTTAACTTCGCTTACGACGTGGTCGACGAATACGCGAAGACCGAACCCAAGCGCGAAGCATTAGTCTGGTGCGACGATAACGACGAAAGCCATATCTTTACCTTCAAGGACCTTTCAATCGCCTCGCAGCGTACCGCGAACTTTTTGGTAGAAAAGGGAATCAAGAAAGGCGACCGCGTGATGCTGATTTTGCGCCGCCGCTACGAATTCTGGTTCTTCCTCTTGGCACTCCACCGCATTGGTGCAATTGCCATTCCGGCAACCAACATGCTCGCCGCCGAAGACCTGGAATACCGCTTTAAGGCAGCCGACATCAAGATGGTCGTCTCTTACGACGATCCGGCGCTCCAAAAGGAAATCGACACCGCCTGCGAACACACGCACATTGTCGAAACGCTCGTGACCATCGGACAGTCCCGTCAGAACTGGATCAACTTCTACGACGACTACGAAATCTGCCCGCCAAGTTTCCCACGCCCCACAGGCGATGCCGCCACGCACAACGACGACATCATGATCGTGTACTTTACTAGTGGCACCAGCAGCAACCCGAAAATGGTCGCCCACACCTTCAGCTACCCGCTTGGCCACATCGTGACCGCCAAGTACTGGCAGAACGTGATTGACGGAGGCCGCCACCTGACCGTTGCCGAAACCGGCTGGGCCAAGGCGCTCTGGGGCAAAATTTACGGCCAGTGGATTGCAGGTTCTGCCGTATTCACCTACGACATGAACGTGTTCATTCCGGGCAAGTTGCTCGAAAAGATGCAGGAATACAAGGTGACCACCTTCTGTGCGCCGCCGACCGTTTACCGCTACATTCTGCAGCACGGCGTTGAAAAGTACGACCTTTCCAGCCTCAAGTACTGCACCACCGCAGGCGAGGCATTGAACCTGGACATTTACAAGAAATTCTTCGAAAAGACGGGACTCCGCCTGCACGAAGGCTACGGCCAGACCGAACTGACGCTCACTACGGGCAACTTCGAATGGATGGAACCGCGCCCGGGTTCTATGGGCAAGCCCTCCCCCGGCTACCGCATGGATATCGTGGATGCCGACGGCAAGAGCTGCGGCCCCGACGAAGTCGGCGAAATCATCATCAAGATTGACGAAGGCAAGCCCTTCGGCATGTTCG
The DNA here is from genome assembly GCF_002210295.1 of Fibrobacter sp. UWB5. Taxonomy (NCBI): domain Bacteria; kingdom Pseudomonadati; phylum Fibrobacterota; class Fibrobacteria; order Fibrobacterales; family Fibrobacteraceae; genus Fibrobacter; species Fibrobacter sp. UWB5. The sequence goes on from NZ_MWQH01000006.1 coordinate 234,633, forward strand.
GTGGCTACTACCGCGACGAAGAACGCACCCAGAAAGTATTCGAGGGCGGGGTCTACCACACCGGCGACACCGCTACCCGCGACAAGGACGGTTTCTTCTGGTTCGTAGGCCGTACCGATGACCTGATCAAGAGCTCCGGCTACCGCATCAGCCCCTTCGAAGTCGAAGAAGTGCTCCACAAGCACCCCGCCGTCTTGGAAGTTGCAGTGACTGGTGTCGAGGACAAGTCCCGCGGACAAGCCGTGAAGGCAACCGTCGTACTCCAGAAGGGCTATGAAGCCTCGAAGGACTTGGCCAAAGAAATCCAGCTGTTCGCAAAGAACGTGGCTGCCTCTTACAAGAGCCCGCGTATCATCGACTTTGTGTCTGAACTGCCGAAGACCATCAGCGGAAAAATCCGCCGCGCCTCTATCCGCGACAAGGACAAGGAAGACGCTAACGCCGCAGCAGAAACCGCAGCGAAGGAAGCCGAAAGCGCCCCGGAAAATAAAGAATAGTTGCGGAACAGCAAAGAATCTAAAAAGCCCGCCTCCAAGGCGGGCTTTTGCTATTTAACGATGCATTTACTTAACCGCAATTCGTTGGATTTGTCTATCGACGCGAATCAAAAAATTTCCTGAATGCGGCAAAACTACAGAAAAACCACTCCCGCCTACACGACCCGTGGCTAGCACCTGTCCCTGTATATCCAACACTGCATACGAGCTACCATTCCGTGCCCCTGACACCAGCACATTTCTGTCGGCAACAATCACCTGGAAGCGCGGAGCCTCCCATTTTTCCAATACGGCATCGTTGCATTCCTTGCCATCGCAATAGAGCACTAATTTTTTGCGGCTAGAAGAGGATTTTGCAGACCTACTCGAGCTAGACTTCGCTTTAACGCTGGAGCTCGATTTCGCCTTGGAGCTCGAACTAGACTTCGCCTCGCTTGAAGAAGACTTTATAGCACTGCTTGAACTTGATGACGCCTCACTCGAGGACGATTCCTCAAGATAGTTCTTGATTACTCCACAGAAATTAGGCAACGGCTCCAAGCCCACATTTTGCCCCCATATAGAACCGTTCTCCCCTTGATGCAAGGCGTATGCCACATCCCCATTTTCAAACTCTTCCAATTTGGCAGACCTTCCATAAGAAGCTTTAACACCGGCAACTTCCAGGTAATAGCAATTCGTTACTTTGATATCCGACTTTACCTCTCCCACCAAGGCATCATTGTCCAACTGCGTGCCGTAAGACACGACAAACCCCACATTGTAAGAATTCGCAATATTCACATTAGCGTCATACTTGATAGAACCGACCAAGCCGCCGGCATTGTTATGTTTGCCTTCAATTAAACCGGTGTTGTAACAATTTTCAATAACCGTATTGCTGTATGAATTAATCACGCCTACGATTCCACCCGGATAGCTAACCGCATTGACCGTAGATCTATTATAACAATTCGAGATTTCGATATCCGAATACGCCGTCCGAGCATTTCCATTGACAACACCGACCAAAGCCCCCACCTTATCAAAGTCACCCTTGACCTCAAAGTACGAAGCATCGATACCAATATTTTTGACGATAATAGTGTTTTTATTCGAACCAACAACACCGAGCGACCCGAAAAAGCCGTAACCGCGATACCCATCATAGGAATCCCGTACCGAATCGCACTTTACATAAAGCCCAAATACCGAATGCCCTCTTCCGTCAAACACGCCGTTGAACCCATTGATGGGAACCCAGTGCGCAAAGCCCGCAGAATCGGCGACATTGAGAGAACCATCCAACTTCAGTACATTCTTGTTCACCACGATGTCATCTTCCAAGTAAGCACAGGGAGAAGTATTCTTCGAAAAGCCGTCTGTACCGTTCACAATCGCAGCAAAACCATACAGGTCGGATTCATCCTTGATGACATAGCAACCATCTTCATCTTTTGACGGTTCCTTTTTCTCGAGCCATTTTGCATAAAGAACGACATCCCCAGATTCTTCAGGGCCTATTTCATACAGGCGATCCCCTTTAAAATTTTTGTCCTTGTACCACCCTCTAAAAATGGCCCCGCTGCGAGTCACATTTTTAGGCAACACGACCCCTACTCCCTCCACATAAGTCGGGACTTCCTCATCAAAGGGGACCGTTCCGCTGCCGGTCTGGTAAGAAATTTTATAAACCGGAGTGTACCTTGCCCAGAACTCCTGTTCACCGTTAGCCGTTGCCGGAATAAATTTCACCGAATTTCCCTTGAATTCGGCATTGTCATACCAACCAGAAAACACATAGCCTTCACGGGGGACAGATGGAAGGTCATATCTGTAACCGGGAACATATTTTTCCGGCAGGACCGAGGCATCCCCCTCGTAGGTATGCAGAATCAATTTTTCAAAGACCTGGGGCATATCCCCCGTTATTTTTTTCGAAAAATCGGGTGCCGGATCTTCACCAACATCCTGCCCCCAAATGGAGGCATCCAGCCCTTCGTAATAGTAATCGTGCAACAGGTAGGCAACCGTTCCATCGGTCATCATTTTTTCAGGAACCTCGATTCCGTGAATGTCACTAATTCCATCTTTCTGATAATAGACGTTGGCATAGGTGAAATTTTCTGCCTTGTCCTTGCCCGCATAAAGTCCTAAAATCGAGCCGACATTTTCGTATTCTTCTATTAACGGCGAAATGATTCCCGCATTATAAGCGTTCACCAGCAACACGGAACTTCCGCTCAAGGATCCCGCAATTCCACCCATAACGTTGGAACCAACGACCGATCCAATGTTAAAGACGTTCTTCAATTCCAAAGCACCGCTTACCTGGCCAACTATACCGCCAGCTATAGAATTGCCTTCATCTTTATTGAAGGCTGTCACAGTTCCCAAATTATAGACATTGGTTATCGACGCCGTAACTCCTGTCAGAATCCCTACAATACCACCCACGACATGCCTTGCCGTAACATCCCCACCGTTGAAGCTTTTTTCTATTTGAACATTTCCATAGGTCAGACCAACCATTCCACCCGCTATAACCGATTTTGCGTAAACATGAGCATAACTGCGCGTGTTATAAATAACGACAGGCTTATTTCCACGAGAGTCCACTTCACCGGCAATAGAACCTACATAGGAATTTCCTTTGAAATAAGAATCGTAGATTAGCAAATTTCTGACAAAAACATCCCTGTCATCTTCATAGGATTCAATTCTACCAAACAAACCGACGTCACTACTCGTAGAATCATTAAAATACAGACCGAATATCGTATATCCTTGACCTTCGAAGGTTCCTCGGAAATTCCTGATAGGCGTCCACGGAATAAAATCTGCAGTATCCGCTACATTAAGTTCTCCATCGCCGATCAAGACTTTATTATTCACAACAAAACTTTTTCCAAGCCTTGCGCAAGCAGTCGGATACGGCTCCTTATCTTCAGTACCGTTTACGATAGCCGCAAAGCCGTAAAGTTCTTCCTTGCTCGTAATAAAGTAGCATCCTTCCAACGTAACCGGAGTTTTGGGGGTAATCGTTCCTGCGGCTTCCGCAAGTACGGCAAGCAATGCCACAATCCCCCAAAACGTCTTTATTCTAGACATCTCTCTTAACCTCAAGTAAATCTTGTCGATAAGTATAGATAAAAAATGAGAAATCATCTTTGGAGCGACCAAGAATATTTTCTATATTCCCCGCCATGACTAAAAGACGCGTAGTAATCACTGGTATGGGAGCGGTGACTCCCGTTGGCAAGAACATTAACGATTTTTGGGCAGCTATTCGCGCAGGCAAGTGCGGTGTCGGCCCCATCACCCTTTTTGACGCAAGCAACTGCCCGGTAAAGATTGCTGCCGAAGTCAAGGATTTTAAGCCCGAAGAACACGACATTGACCCGAAGGAAGCCCGCCGCATGGCCCGCTTCACGCAGTTCCTGCTCGCCGCCTCCAAGGAAGCGGTTGCAGACGCAAGCCTTACGCCCGAAGACCTGGCTGCTGACACCACCGGCATTGTCGCAGGTACCGGCCTCGGCGGCCTTGACATTGTCGATTCTACCTATACGCAGTACATGAACGGTGGCAAGCGCAAGGTTTCGCCGCTGGCCATGCCCCAGCTGATTCCGAACGAAGCGGGCGCAAACGTTTCTATCGCCCTCGGCATCACGGGCCAGGCCCACACGGTCTGCACCGCCTGCGCCTCGGGCACCGACGCCATCGGTGTCGCCCTTGACGCGATCCGCTCGGGTCGTCTGGACATCTGCCTTGCCGGCGGTTCTGAAAGCGGCATTACCGATTACAGCATCAAGAGCTTCGCCGGCATGCACGCCCTTACAGACAAATTCAACGACTGTCCAGAAAAGGCTTCTCGCCCGTTCGACTTGAACCGCTCCGGATTCGTGATGGGTGAAGGCGGTGCCGTGATGATTCTCGAAGAATTGGAACACGCCAAGGCCCGCGGCGCCAAGATTTACGCCGAACTCGCCGGCTACGGCGCTTCTGCCGACGCTTACCACATCACCAGCCCGCGCCCGGGTGGAGAAACCTGCGCGAAGGCTCTTACCCGCGCCATCAAGGACGCAGGCATTGCCCCGACGGACATTGACTACTACAACGCTCACGGAACCTCGACGCACTTGAACGATGCGACCGAAACCGCTATGCTCAAGGTTGCCCTCGGCGAACACGCCTACAAGATCAAGGTGTCCAGCACCAAGAGCATGACGGGCCACTGCGTGGGTGCCGCCGGCGTGTGCGAAGCCATTGTCTCGACTCTTGCGATTCGCGATTCGTTCTACCCCGCCACCATCAACTACGAGACTCCGGATCCGGAATGCGACCTGGATTACGTCCCGAACAAGGGTGTCGAAGGGAACATCGATGTCGCCGCCTCCGCCTCTCTCGGCTTCGGCGGTCACAATGGTGTCGTGATTATCAAGAAGTACAAATAGAACTTAGTTGGAAGAACTTAGAGCTTAGAGAAATCTCTAAGCTTGTTCATCAAGCCATCGTTGTAAAATAATCGCAGCGGCCAACTGGTCAATGACCGCCTTATTCTTTTGCTTTTTCTTCTTGCTAAAGTAAGAAGTCTTTTCTTGCGCCTGCACGCTGGAATACGATTCATCCTGCGTGTACACAGGCATGCCCGGGAATCGCGTTTTCAAGTCCTCAATGAACTTTTCCACCACCACATTCTTGCCATCCTTGCGGCCATCAGGGTGATACGGCATTCCCACCACAAAGGCGTCTACCTTGTTGATTTTCACCAGTTCATCAAGGCGAACAAACAGGTTTGTGGTCTTCTGGTCAATGGTTTCACGCGAAAATGCCATCCGGAATTCGGAATCGGCAAATGCGACTCCGACGCGGTGCTCACCGTAATCAAGTGCAAGGTAGTTCATAGGCAGCAATATAGAAAAAAGGGGTGGAGTCTTTTCGGAGCCAATTTTACACTTCTTGTCGCTTTTCTGCGCTTCAATATCTAGGGCTTTTGTAGCATTTTTCTATCTTTGTGCCCACTATGAGCAATATGAAGAACGATTTATGGGTCGGCGTGGACGTTGGTTCCACCACCGTGAAGATCGCGGTTGTCGATCCAGAGACCAACAAGCTTTTGCACTATACTTACCAGCGCCACAATGCCATGCAGGCACAGAAGGTTTTCGAGGTGCTGCGTGAGGCCCACGGACTTTTCCCCGATAAGAATTTTAGAGTCGCCTTCTGCGGAAGTGGCGGTCAGCCCTTCGCCGAAGCTACCCACGCCTTCTTTGTGCAAGAAGTGGTGGCAAACGCACTCGCGGTGCGCGCCACCTACCCAGAATCTAGGGTAGCCATTGAACTCGGCGGTCAGGACGCCAAGGTCGTCTTCTTCGAAAAAGACAAGACTACCGGCAAGCTCATTGCCTCTGACATGCGTATGAACGGCGTGTGCGCCGGCGGTACCGGTGCATTCATTGACCAGGTGGCCGAACTTCTGCGCATCAAGACCGAAGCCTTCGAAGGCTTTGCCAAGCGTGGCCAGAAGGTCTACGAAATTTCGGGCCGTTGCGGCGTGTTCGCCAAGACCGACATCCAGCCGATGCTGAACAACGGTATCGCCAAGGAAGACATCGCCCTTTCCAGCTTCCATGCCATTGCCAAGCAGACCATCGGTGGCCTTGCCCAGGGTATGGAAATCAAGCCGCCCGTGATTTTCGAAGGTGGCCCGCTCACGTTTAACCCGACCCTCGTTCGCGCCTTCAAGGAACGCCTTGGAATTTCTGACGAACAGGCCATTGTGCCGGAACACTCCGAAGTGCTCGTGGCCATGGGTGCCGCCCTCTCCTTGGGCTCCATGTTTGCCGACCAGGAATGCTACTACCGCAAGGACGGTTCCCTGGACGCACTCATCCACTTTAACGAAACCCGCCAGGCCGAAAACAAGGCCAAAGCCGCTGCCGACTTGTTCTTCAAGAACGACGCTGAATACCAGATGTTCCTCGAAGAGCACAAGATGGCCGGAAACCACTACCCGCAGCCCGTTTCGGGCTCCACACTCAACGTGTACCTGGGTATCGACGCGGGCTCTACCACCACCAAGTTCGTGCTCATGGACGAAAACGAAAACGTGGTGGACGGATTCTACGCAAGCAACAACGGCGAACCGCTCGCCGTGCTCAAGAACGCCCTCAACGAACTTTCGGACCGCTACGAAGAATACGGCTGCAAGCTCAACATCTTAGGCGTAGGTACAACCGGCTACGGCGAACAGCTGTTTGCAAAGGCCGTGCATGCCGACTTCCACACGGTGGAAACGGTCGCTCACGCCAACGCCGCCCAGAAGATTTGCCCCGACGTAAGTTTCATCCTCGACATCGGCGGGCAGGACATGAAGGCCATCTCCGTGCAAGACGGCGTGGTCACGGGTATCATTCTGAACGAAGCCTGCTCCTCGGGTTGCGGATCCTTTATCGAAACCTATGCCCGCAGCCTCGGCATCCCGATGGAAAAGATTGCTGAACTCGCCTTCAACGCAAAGAGCCCCTCTCAGTTGGGGTCGCGTTGCACGGTGTTCATGAACAGCTCCATCATTACGGAACAGCGCGACGGCAAGCAGCCCGAAGACATTATCGCGGGTATCTGCCGCTCCATTATCAACAACGTGTTTACGAAGGTGATTCGTATCCGCAACCTCAACACCCTCGGCAAGAAGGTCGTGGTGCAGGGCGGTACGTTCAAGAACAACGCCGTTCTCCGCGCCTTCGAACAGTACACTGGCCTCAAGCCCATCCGTCCGGAACGTCCGGGTGAAATGGGCGCTATCGGTATTGCCCTCCTTACCAAGAAGTTCATGGAAGAAAAACGCAAGACCGAACCGGAACTCAAGACCAAGTTCATCGGCCTTGATGCCATGAAGACCTTCAGCTGGCACAACCAGCCGGGTCAGCTCTGCCAGTACTGCACCAACCATTGCTCCCGCACCATCGTAACCTTTAGCGATGGCCAGAGCTTCGTGACCGGCAACCGTTGCGAACGCGGCGAAGTTACCGCCGACCCGAACGATCCGAAGACCAAGGCACTCATCGCCGAAATCAACAAGAAGATGCAGTCCGTGCCCGACATGATCAAGCGCACGAACCAGCTCCTGGTCAAGGACTACGCTCCGGCAAAGCTCGTCGAAAATAACGGCAAGACCATCGGTATTCCGCGCGTGCTCGAATTCTGGGCATCGCTCCCGTTCTGGAAGGCCTTCTTTACGAGCCTCGGCTACACCGTCGTGATTAGCCGCCAGAGCGACTACAAGATGTTTGAAGCCGGCCTTCACAGCGTGCCCTCTGACACGGTGTGCTTCCCGGCAAAGCTTGTGCATGGCCACGTGCTCAGCCTCATTGAAAAGAAAGTCGACCGCATCTTCTTCCCGATGATGGTTGCAGTCCCCAGTGACCACACCAAGTTCACGGCAACGTCCGTTTGCCCGGTGGTGCAAGCCTACCCCAACGTTTGTAAGAACACCGACGAGCCCGAAAAGAATTACAATGTCCCGATGGACCAGCCGATTTTCCACTGGTTCAACGCCAAGCTCCGTCGCAGCCAGACTATTGACTGGTTCCACGAAAACTGGAAGCTCGACAAGAAGCTTTTGGACAAGGCTGTTACCGAAGGCGAAAAGGCACTCAACAACTACCGTACCACGCTTTTGGAAGAAGGCCAGAAGATCCTCGACGACGTACGCGCGAAGAACTCCTTTGCCGTGGTGATTGCAGGCCGCCCCTACCATGCGGACACGCTCATCAACCACAACATCGCAAGCCACTTTACCGCCATGGGCATTCCGGTGCTCACCACCGAATCGCTCCCCGGCGTGTACGACCAGGATGTGCCGAGCCACACCCGTATCGAAATCAAGAACACCTTCCACCTGCGCATGATTGGTGCCACCATGATTGCCGCGAAGGACCCCAACATCGAACTTGCTCAGATCGTAAGCTTCGGTTGCGGACACGACTCGATTTTGACCGACGAAATGATGCGCATGCTGCACCTTGATTCCAACAAGGAAATGCTCATGCTCAAGCTCGACGAAGGCGACGCCCGCGGCCCGGTTGGCATCCGCATCAAGAGCTTTATCGAAACGGTGAAGGCCCGTCGCGCAGCAAACCTGCCCGACAAGCCCGAAAGCCACGAACCGCTGTTCCACACGCCGTTCGTCGCCGAAGACAAGAAGCGCCGTCGCATTCTGACGCCGAACCTCTCCCCCGCCTTCTCTGTGCTCGCCAGCGAATACATGAAGCGCGAAGGATTCATCGCCGAATACCTGCCGGTCGCCGACAAGAAGGCTATCGAACTGGGCAAGAAGTACGTGCACAACGACATTTGCTTCCCCTGCCAGGTGAACATCGGCGAAGCGCTCCACTGGCTCGTCGACCACCCCGAAGTTCCGCAGAACCAAGTTTCCATGTGCCTTGCCAAGAACTGCGAAAACTGCCGCGCCGTGCAGTACGCTGTACTCGCCCGTAAGGCTTTGGACGAAGCGGGATTCAAGGATGTGACCATCATTACGACCGGTGTAGACTACAAGGGCATGCACCCGGGCTTCCAGCTGGGTCTCGACTTCCGTCTCCACATGCTGTGGGGCCTTGTCACCATGGACGCCATCGAAACCATGTACCGCGCCGTTCGCCCGTACGAAGTGAACGCCGGCGACACCCAAAAGGTTTACGACGAATGGATGCCGAAAGTGATTGGCGTTGCCGGCCACCTCTCCACCGTTCAGCTGGTGCGCCCCTCCAAGCTTATCGAAGTCTTTGAACAGTGCATCGAAGCATTCAACGGTATCGAAATCACCGAAGAACGCAAGAAGGGCATCCGCAAGCCGCGCGTTGCCGTGCTTGGCGAAATCTTGATGAACTACCACCCGAGTGCAAACGGATTTGTGGAAAACTACCTGATGAACAACGGCATGGAAGTCTACCTGCCGGGCATGACGGACTTCTTCCGCGTCGACGAAGTGGTGCGCGAAGAAAAGCTGAAACGCGGATTCTCGGCAAACCCGGTAATGGACAGACTCGAAGGCGGCGTGACCTCCAAAGTCTACACGCACGCTGTAGAAACCGCCCGCAAGTCCATGCACAAGTTCAAGCTGTACGAACACCACGCCGACTGCGTGGAACTCAAGGACTACGTCTCCGATATCATCGACCCCACCTACAACACGGGTGAAGGCTGGATGATTCCGGGCGAAATCCTGTACAACTCGAAGCACGGAATCAACAGCTACATCATTCTGCAGCCGTTCGCATGCCTTGCCAACCACATCTCTGGTCGTGGCCTTACCAAGGCCGTGAAGGAACGTTGCCCGCACATCCAGGTGCTGAGCCTCGACTACGACCCGGATACGAGTTTCGCGAACATCGAAAACCGCCTGCAGATGCTCATTATCAACGCACGTGAACTAGAAAAAGCAAATCAAGCCTAACCCCAATTAAGTAATACATGCTCAACGTCTCTAATGTCAGTCTTCAATACGGTAGCCGCGTCCTCTTCAAGGAAGTGAACCTTTCCTTCAAGCGCGGCAACTGCTACGGAGTCATCGGTGCCAACGGCGCCGGAAAATCTACGTTCCTGAAAATCCTTTCGGGCGAACTCGAACCCAACACCGGTGAAGTCACCAAGGACCCGGGCGAACGTATCGCCGTCCTGAAGCAGGACCACTTTGCCTACGAACAGAATACGGTTCTTGAAACCGTGATGATGGGCTACCCCGAACTCTACGAACTCGGCAAGAAGCGCGACGAACTCTACGCGCTCCCCGAAATGACCGAAGAACAGGGCATGCAGGCCATGGAAATCGAAACCCGTTTCGGCGAAATCGGCGGCTACGAAGCTGATTCCAACGCCGCGGTGCTTTTGAAGGGCCTCGGCATTCCCGAAGAATTCCACTACAGCCTCATGGCAGACTTGGACGGCGGCCAGAAAATCCGCGTGCTCCTAGCCCAGGCTCTGTTCGGCAACCCGGACATTCTTCTGCTTGACGAACCGACGAACCACTTGGATCTGGAAACCGTCGGCTGGCTTGAAGACTACCTCGAACGCTTTGAAAACATCGTGATCGTGGTGAGCCATGACCGTCACTTCCTCAATGCGGTCTGCACCCACACTTGCGATATCGACTACGGCAAGATCAACATCTATGGCGGTAACTACGAATTCTGGTATGCAGCTAGCCAGCTCGCCCAGAAGCAGCGCAAGGACCAGAACCGCCGCGCCGAAGAAAAGATCGAAGAATTGAAGGCGTTCATCCGCCGCTTCGCCTCTAACGCAGCCAAGGCCAAGCAGGCCACCAGCCGTAAGAAGCTCCTCGACAAGATGACCGTTGAAGAAATGCCGGCTTCCAGCCGTAAATTCCCGTGGGTCAACTTCAAGATGGACCGCGAACCGGGCAAAATCGTGCTCGAAGTCAAGAACGCCACCATCGATGGCGGCGACGGCATTATCTGCAAGAACCTGAACTTCAGCCTCAATAGCGGCGATAAGGTCGCTCTCGTTGGCGAATACGACACGCTTAAGACGGCTTTCTTCCAGCTCATCGCCGAAGAAACCAAGGCCGACGAAGGCGTACTCAAGTGGGGCAACACCATTAGCTACAGCTACTTCCCGAAGAACAACGACGCCTACTTCGGCACGGACCTCTCCCTCGTGGATTGGCTGCGCCAGTATAGCAAGGAACAGGATGAAACCTTCATCCGCGGATTCCTCGGCCGTATGCTCTTTACCGGCGAAGAAGCCCTCAAGAGCGCCAACGTGCTTAGCGGTGGCGAAAAGGTGCGCTGCATGCTCTCCAAGATGATGCTTGCAAACGCCAACTGCCTGCTCCTCGATGAACCGACCGCCCACCTCGACTTGGAAGCCATCACGGCCCTCAACAACGGCCTCACCGCATTCCAGGGCCCGATTATCTTCTGCTCTCAGGACCACGAATTCGTGCAGACGATTGCAAACCGCGTACTCGAACTGACTCCGAACGGCGTCATCGACCGCAGCATCACCTTCGACGAATGGCTTGAAACCAAGAAGAAAAAGAAATAGTTGGTAGAGCTTAGAACTTAGACAACAAAACGTCCCGCTCGGTTAAACCCAGCGGGACTTTTTTCAGACAACCAATTATCTATTTCCACTATCGCGTCACGATCACACGGTTTGCAAACAGGACCTTTTTACCGTTATCGACGCGCACGAAGTAGCTACCCTTCGCCTTCACCAGATCCTTGACCGGAATTGTCGTAGAACTGCTGTAATAGCGGCTATAAAGCTTCTTGCCGCGCATGTCGAACACGCTCACGCGGGCAGCGCTTGCATTCAGGCGGAGTTCCAGATTCCCGTGGCTATAGCCGACAGAAGCGTCTGCCACCGTTTTTGCAGCCGGAGCAACCTTTGTCGTGCCGTCGGAATTGGACGTACCCATTTCCCAATTGCTCGGCACACGGGCAGCAATACCACGACCCGCCGTACTCATGTACACCACGCCGTAGGTATTCATGTCGCCCATGACGAACTCGCCATTTGCAAGGCCGCCGTATTCGTGTCCGTCGTCATTCACGCGAGTCCAGGTTTTACCCTTGTCATCGGAGCCGAATACGCCCGTCACTTTACCGACTGTTGCGAAAACGTAAATCGCCGGATAGCCGCCCTTTTCCTTGGGTGCGCCATAACCCACCGCTTCGCAGTAACCGACACCTTCAACCGCAGCCCAAGTGGCACCGCCATCGGTTGAATGCAACAGCTTTCCACTAGCGGGCGTACCATTCGACGGATCCTGAATAGCGACAGGCAGCCACAAGTCGCCCTCGTAGCCCGGAATGGCACGGAATTTCTTGAACGCGCTTTCGCCAGGTGTACCCACCGCCTTGAAGCTTGCGCCCGCATCGGAACTCTTATAGAACTTGCCGTCCGCCTTGGTATAGGCGTAGAACACGTCGTCGTTTTCAGGGTCGCCCACCACAAAAGCAGAGTTGTCGATACCCGTTACCTTTTCCCAAGTCGTGCCGTTGTAATTGCGATAGACATCGGTCGTTCCTTCCATCGGAACCCAGATGGTGTAAGTACCTTTTGCCGAAAGAGCTACCGTGCCCTTAGCGGCCTTTTCGTCAGGTCCTGTATAAGTTTCCACCGTCCAAGTCTTACCCGAGTCAAGCGAATACTGCACCGGGGCAATGGGAATTGCATTGTACAGGCCTTCATAGGCACGCTTGTCAGCCACCTTTGCAAGCTTACCGCTCTTGGGAGCGTAAGCGAGGCCCTGCGTCGTACCCAACGATACATAATCGCCGCCAACATTCGTCTTGTGCCTGAATGCCGGATATTTTGCGATGTCATCGTGACGGAATCCGTCGTAGTCACCGATAATCGAAACCATCGGGCCGCCCGGAATGCTCACCACTTCAAAGGGCACCGTTTCTTCAACACCATGCGCCGAAAAATGCCACACCTGATTCATAGTGAGTTGCGGTTCTTCCCAAGAATTCTCCGCTTCCTTGTACACATAATCGCTCAGGTTGTCGCAGCGGAAAATGCCGTTACCCGAAGTCACAAAGACGCGGTTGTTGTCGAACGGATCCATGGCAACGCTACCGGACCAGTGAATAGAACCGTTATGCATCCAGCCAATTCCGTTGGCATCCATTTGCTTGGTCGTCGGATACACACCGCCTTCCATCCAGTAATACTTGAAGCTTGCAATCCAGGTTTTGCCGCCATCGGTCGTGTGGTAAATGTTAGTACCCCACTGGTCGCTCCATTTGCCGCTGGTATCGCTCGTGGCCGTGTACCAGAACTGCGGGCCTCGATAGCCTTCGGTGGTCACCACCATTTCGTTTGCATTTTTCGGATTGATGGCTATGCCACCATAAGGGGCAATGTAGGGGTAATATTCTTCGCAAGTCTTGCCGGTGCCGCCAGCGGCTTCGCAGTCGACCATGCCTTTCACGTCTACCTTGTCATACTTGGCATCGCCGCCCTCGTCCAAGAAGTTTTCAGGAGAAACGTCGGACCAAGTCGCCGACGCCACATCAAGCTGCAGCACCGCACCGCGACCAAAGCCGTCGTAAATCATGCCCCAGCCTTCGTCCCACATCATGGAATGCGGGCCTGCGCCGTCGGCAAAGGTCACCGTCATCGTTTTTCCGTCGCCCGAAATCACCGCACGCTGCGGCATCAGGCGCACCATGCTTCCGCCGGCCGTGCTGCGCAATGAATCCGGAATCGGGAGCGCCTGCCAGCTTGCACCGCCGTCGGTTGAGGTGAAGACGTTTTCGAACGTGCCCTTGGCCGTCGTCCCTTCGCGCAAGAATCCGGCGTAAAGCACCTTGGAACTGCCCGGAGCGTACTGCACAAAGCTGAACCCCGAACCATTCCAAGTCGTATCGCTCCCGGCAGCCTTGGTCCAGGCATCCACATGGCTCCAGCTAGAACCGTTGTCCGTTGATTTCCACAGGCCCTTATTCTTGGAGCCGTAGAACATAATCTTGGAATCGTTCGGGTCGACCGCCAAGGCCTCGCCATTACCGCGGCCCATACCGTTGCCGTGTGCACCAAAGCGCGCCACCTTGGTGCCCTTGGTCCCGTCTTCGTCCCAGGTGTAAATCACTTCCCAGGATTCGCCCTTGTCCTTACTACGCAAGAATGCGGTGCGGCCGCTATTCCAGTAACTGGTTCCCGCCACCATATAAACGACGCCCGATTCCTGCGGGTCAACGGCAATGGCCTCGATTCCCAAAAGGCCGCGCTCGGAAACATCGACCCAGTCCATCATCGATTCCCAGCGGGCAGTCGATTCGTTCCAGCGGTACGCGCCGCCCACATCGGTGCGGGCGTAGAAAAGTCCCTTGTCGACCGGAGAAGCTATCACGGCGGAGACGAATCCGCCCCCGCCCATGCTCACGTTGCTCCAATTGAATTCCGCCGTAGCCGCCTGCGAAAATGCTGCAGCGGCCATTATTGTCAAAACAGTTTGTTTTGCGCCAAATTTTTTCATAATCATCCCAAAACACTATTGGGCACCACGCCCAAATAACCAAGCTATAAAATACCTTCAGCAGCCCCGAAACACGCAAATTTTTCGCACACACCCCAAATATCCGTTTTGAACTTTTCAACACCCCGATTTTGAAACAAAAAATCCCGCTCAACGAGCGGGATTCTTGAAATTCAGATTTTCAAATTTGAAGGAAGCGAGCAGAGCGAGGCCGCAGGACCGAAGCTATGCGCCGCTTACCTCAAAATCTTACTTTCTCTTGCGGCGCTTCTTGGCCTTACCCTTAGCCGGGGAATCTTCCTTCGGTTCTTCAGCCTTCGGTTCTTCCTTCGGTTCGGCCTTCTTCTTGGTGTCACCACCGCGGAGGTCCTTCATCTTGAAGGAAACGTTCACTTCGGCAGTCGTCACCTTGGAGGCGAGGCCGGCCGGGTCACGTACCTTGAAGCTGAATTCGTCGAGGCCAGAGAAGCCCTTGTTCGGCATGTAGGTGAAGGAACCGTCACGTTCGTTCAGGTTGATCTTACCGTTGCGCGGCTTCTGGACGAGCTGCACAGACACCGGCTTTTCGCCATCGGCGTCCGTCACGCCAGACATCAGACCTTCGGAGGCGCTCACCTTGAGTTCTTCGCCTTCCTGAGTCATGTAAGTCTGCGGGTTAGCTTCCGGAGCATCGTTCACGGCGATCACAGTGAAGAGAGCGGACTTAGAAGCCTTGGCGCCATCCGGGTCGGTCACCGTGAAGGTGATCTTTTCCGGCTTGCCGTTCCAGTTCGGGTGCGGCTGGGCAACTGTTGCAGTCTTCTTGTTCTTGTCGTACTTCACGGTCAGGAACTTGTTGCCGGTGAAGGTCCACTTGAGTTCGTCGAAGCGGTTGTCCTTATCGCGGGCAAACTGGTCGAGCTTGATCACGGCAATCACACCGTTGTTGTCATCTTCCTTGATCGTGTGGTCAGGAATGTCACGCATAATCGGGGCTGCATTCACATGCTTCACCACGAACTTGACCATGGCCTTGTCGGAACCACCGGCCGGGTCCTTTGCGGTGAAGATGAGCGTTTCGTCACCGAACCAGTCAGCCTTCTTCGGCTTCACGATAGCTTCACGGTTGCTATTGATCTGCACGGCGAGGTTCTTGGCGCCAGTCACGCCCCAACGGATTTCGCTAACCTTGTGGTCCGGGTCAGTGACATAGTTGTCGAGCTTGATCGGCTTGAAGGTCGTGCCCTGCAGGGTTTCCTGGCCAGGAATTTCCTTCACGATCGGCGGGTCGTTCACGGGCTTCACCGTGTACTTCACCTGGATAGAGGCGCTTTCGCCAGCCGGGTCAAACACGTTCACAGTCACGACTTCCATACCGTTCCAGTACGGGTTCGGGGTTTCAGCATGGAGAACACCCTTTTCGTCGATAGAGAAGTTCATTTCATGCTTCACGGCCGGGCCGTTCTTGCCGGCCTTCTTACCCTTAAGGGCCGGAACTTCGTTGTCAAGAGTCCACACAAGTTCATCGAGCTTGTTATCCGGATCGCTAACGACCTTGCTGAAGTCGAACGGAGCGAAGGTTTTCTTTTCTTCGATCACGAACGGCTGAACCGGCTTGAGGGTCGGCGGATCGTTCACGGCAACCACTTCGAAGGTAGCCTGCGTAGAAGCAGAGGCACCGGCGATATCCTTCACCGTGAAGGTGAGGGTTTCCTTACCGAACCAGTTCGGGTTCGGAGTCAGGATCTGGGCGCGGCTACCCTTGATATCAACCTTCAATTCCTTATTGCCAGTAACAGTCCAACGGAGTTCGTTCGGCTTGTTATCCGGGTCTTCGGCAACCTTGGAGAGGTCTACAATTTCGAAACGTTCCTTTTCCTTGATTCTCTGGCCAGCGATATGCTTCACGACCGGAGGATCGTTCACAGGTACGACTTCGTAGGTAATCTGCTGAGAAGCACGAGAGCCTTCCGGGTCATACACGTCGATCTTGATCTTTTCGGTACCGCTCCAGAACTTGTCCGGAGTCGTAACGACGAGTTCCTTCTTGGCGTTCACAAAGGCCTTGAGAGAACGGGCCGGAGCAACTTCAATCTTCAAAGCGGAGAGCGGATGATCCGGGTCAGAGATAAACTGAGCGAGATCGAGCGGCTTGAAGTGTTCCTTTTCCTGGATGCTCTGGATAGGAATCGGCTTGATTTCCGGAGCGTCGTTCACAGATTCAACCTTGAAGTTCACAGTCTTGGAATCAGAAGCGCCTTCCGGGTCCTTCACGGTGAAGGTCACGTTGCGTTCGCCATTCCAGTACTTGTTGTCAATCTTCACGCGAGCAATGTTGCGGCTATCGATTTCGATCTGGAATTCGTCAGCCGGAACCGGTGCCGGTTCTTCAGCCTTTTCTTCCTTGCCCTTCTTGCCCTTCTTGGCAGGCTTCTTAGCCGGCTTCGGAGCAGGAGCGGCACCCACCTTGGCAACCTTGACGGACCAAGTGAGTTCAGAGAGCTTGTGGTCAGGATCGTTCACGAACTTGTTCAGGTCGATTTCCTTGAACGTACCCTTTTCCTTGATTCTCTGGTCCGGAATGTTCTTGAGCACCGGAGCGTCGTTCACGGAGGTGATTTCGAAGGTCACCGTCTGAGAAGATTCAGCACCATCCGGGTCCTTCACGATGAGAACCATGGTTTCCGGAGCGCACCAGAAATTCTTATCCGGAGCGGAAACGGTGAGCACGCGGCTCGGAGAAATTTCAGCCTTGAGCTGGCGGTTGCCAGAAACGGTCCACTTGAGTTCGTTCGGCTTGTTATCCGGGTCCTTCACGTATTCATCAAGCTTGATCTGCTTGAAGAGTTCCTTTTCCTTGATCTTCTGGTCAGGAATCTTCTTGGAGATAACAGGAGGATCGTTCACGCGAGACACTTCGAAGAGCATCTTGTGGTTAGCAGATGCACCTTCCGGGTCAGTCACGGTGAAGGTCACCGTTTCCTTGCCGTTCCACTGAGCATCAGGCACAGCCACCTTCACGGTGTTGTCCTTGAGCATGTTCACCTTCAGGAACTTGTTGCCAGAAACAGTCCACTTGAGCTGAGAAGCCTTGTGGTCCGGGTCAGAGGCAAGGTTCGTGAGGTCAATCGTTCTGAACACGCCATTTTCGCGGATGGATTCACCACGCGGAGCGCTAGAAGAGATAACCGGCGGGTCGTTGATGGAACGAACTTCATAATGGGCGGTCTTGGAAGCCTTTGCACCTTCCGGGTCAGTGACCGTGAAGGTAATGTCGGCTGCACCGTTCCAGTACTTGTCCGGAATAGCAATCGTTGCAACATGGTTGTGGTCCACCTTGACACTCAGACCAGGCTTGGAGCTTGCCGGTTCAGCAGCAGCGGCACCCTTCTTGCCCTTGGCAGCCGGAGCGGCAGCAGACTTGGCCTTCACGTCGAAGGTCCACTTGAGTTCGGAATTCTTGTGGTCCGGGTCCTTCACGAGATCGTCAAGCTTGATCTGCTGGAACTGTCTCTTTTCGTCGATGGACTGGTCCTTAAGTTCGCGAACGAACTGCGGAGCATCGTTCACAGATTCAACCGTAAAGGTCACGGAACGGCTATCAGAAGCGCCTTCCGGGTCAGTTACAGTGAACTTGACCGTTTCAGAACCGTGCCAGTACTGGTTCGGCGGAGTGATAGAAACATTGTGGCTTGCGTCCATGGCAACCTTGAGTTCCTTGGCGCCTTCGATCTTCCACTTGAGCTTAGCCTTCGGGTGGTCAAGGTCTTCGACGTAGTTGTCGAGGGCGATAGACTTGAAGCTACCCTTTTCCTTGATGGTCTGGTTAGCAATATCCTTCATGACCGGCGGGTCGTTGATGGACATCACGGAGAATGCAGCCGTGGCCTTGGCAGAAGCGCCTTCCGGGTCGGTCACTGTGAAGGTCAAAGTTTCCTTGCCGTTCCACATCGGGCTCGGAGCCTTGACAGCAACATTGCCTTCGCCGTCGATATTAACCTTGAGGTCCTTGTTGCCGGAAACGTCGATCTTGAGGCGGCCATACGGATGGTCCGGATCCTTGATGAGCTGCTTCAGGTTGAAGGACTTGAACTGTTCCTTTTCCTTAATGTTCTGGTCATCGATCTTGCCGATGGTCGGAGCATCGTTCACAGACTGCACGGTGAAGGTAGCAGTGCAATGAGCCTTGCCGCCATCCGGGTCTTCGACCTTGAAGGTAATTTCTTCAGAACCGTTCCAGTACTTGTCCGGAATCACGATCTTGGCCATACGCTGGCCGTCGACAGAAACCTTCAGTTTCGGAGTGTAACCCTTCGGGGCACCCTTAGCCGGCTTCACGTCGAAGCTCCAGGAGAGCTGATCAAGCTTGTGATCGGCATCCTTAACGATGTCGTTCAGGTTAATGATTGCAAATTCACGCTTTTCCGGAATGCTCTGGTCCTTGATGGGCTTCACGAATTCCGGAATATCGTTCACGGATTCAACCTTGAAGGTCACCGTACGCTTGTCGGATGCACCTTCCGGGTCAGTCACCGTGAAGGTGATCTTTTCAGTACCGTTCCAATACTTGTTCGGAGTCGTAATGGTAGCAACATGCTTCGGGTCGATAACGACCTTCAGGTCCTTGTTACCAGAAACAGTCCACTTGAGCTTGGAATTGTCATGGTCTTCGTCGCTCACGAACTTGTCAAGTTCGATCGGCTTGAATTCGCTCTTTTCCTTGATGGTCTGGTTAGCAATATCCTTCATGACCGGCGGGTCGTTGATGGAC